>JAAYXS010000537.1 GCA_012515775.1 Phycisphaerae bacterium | reverse complement strand
GCGATGCCGCCTTTCTCCATGATTGCGTGCAGACGTTCATCTTTGTAGAACTGGCCGGTCGGGTGTGAATTATGTAAGCGCACCTGGCCGAGAACCGCGGGGCCGATGAATTCCGAGTCTTTGTGATACTGCGGGCAGGCTTCCATGCAGCAGCCGCAAGTCATGCAGCGGCTGAACAGGTAACGCAGCGACTGTTCGCCGGGGCTGATGAGCGGGGCGTGGCGGTGGATGTCCCAGCTTCCGTCGATGGGCGTCCAGGCCTTGACCTTCAGGAGGGCGTCAAAGACCTTTTGCCGGTCAACCTGCAAGTCGCGGATGACCGGGAACTTGCTCAGCGGTTCCAGGCGTATGGGCTGCTCCAGCTCGCCAACGAGGGCGGCGCAGGCCTGCCGTGGCACGCCGTTGATGAGCATGGCACAGGCCCCGCAGACCTCTTCCATGCAGTTGCACTCCCAGACGACCGGATCGACGGTCTGACCCTGGGCGTTGACCGGGCGCTTGCGAAGTTCCATCAAAGCGGAGACGACGTTGTGCCCGCCGGCGTCCGGCATGATGAAATCTTCCCAGTAGGGCTGGGCATCGGGGCCGGCTTGACGTTTGATACGAAAGTGAATCTGGTTAGCCATCGCGAAATTCCTGCGTGTATTCGATTCTGCTTATCTGTAATCCCGCGGCGTCTCCGGCGGCATCACGCTCACGTCGACCGGCGAATACGTAATCTGCGGGCCATCCGCTGTGTGCCGGGCGATCGTGTGTTTCATCCACTTCTCGTTATTTTCCTTCCAGCGGGCCTTATAAGCCTCGTATTCCGGATCGCCGGCGAACTTACCCTCCGGTACCTTCAGCTCAAATTCGGCCTTGTAATGCGAGCCGCGGCATTCGTCGCGCAGCCGGGCACCGACCGTGATAACCTCGGCCAGCACGATCATGTCCTGGACCTGGCGGCCCCACGATAGCGACTGGTTCGCCCAGCCGCTGCGATCATCGAGGCTGATGCGCTGCGAACGCTCCTTGAGCTTGCGGATGCCGTTCAGCGCGATATCCAGCCCCTTGTTCTCGCGCTCGACAAATACGTGTTTCCGCATGATCTCGCCCAGTTCGTGATGCAGCGCGAACGGGTTCTCGCCGCCTTGGCGGGTCATGATCGCCCGGTTGATTTCTTCTTGCCGGCTCTGTTCCTGTTTAAAGAAGTTATCCGGCGTCGCCGCCGCCCGCTTCTTCAGGCCTTTGACGTACGCGACGGATGCGTCGCCGGCCACCCGTCCGCTGAACGATGCGCTCAGCAGCGAATTGGCGCCCAGCCGGTTCGCGCCGTGATAGGCGTAGTCGCATTCGCCGCAGGCGTAGAGGCCCGGGATCGTCGTCGAATGGTTCCGCGGCGAAACGCGGGCCATGCCGCCCGTTTTCTCGTCCTTCTGGTAATCGACCCAGAGCCCGCCCATCGAATAGTGCATCGCGGGAAAGACCTTCATCGGCCCGGTGTAGGGGTCTTCGCCTGAAAAATCGCGGTACATGTCGAGAATGCCGCCCAGACGGTCCTCAAGGAATTTCCGCGGCTGGTGCGACAGGTCGAGATAAACCACGTCCTGCCCGCCGAGCCCCAGGCCCATCGTGCGCGTGACCCGAACGATCGCCCGGCTGGCCACGTCGCGCGGCACCGTGTTCCCGTAAGTCGGATACCACTCCTCGAGAAAGTAGAAACGCTCATTCTCCGGGATGTCCTGCGGCCGCCGGGTGTCGCCGGCCTGCTTGGGCACCCAGATGCGCCCGCCCTCGCCGCGGCAGGCCTCAGACATCAGGCGGTTCTTGTCGTGCCCCTTCATGGCGGTCGGGTGGAACTGCACGAACTCAGCGTTCGCCAGTTTTGCGCCCTGCTGATAGACGCGCGCCGCGGCTGAACCGGTCGAATTGGTCGACATCGTGGACCGGCCCCAAATCAGGCCCATGCCGCCGGTTGCGAGAATGACCGCATCCGCGCGGAACGCCTGCACCTTCATGCTGTTGAGGTCGAGCGCGGCTATGCCGCGGCAAATGCCCTCTTCATCGAGCACAACCGACAGGAACTCCCAATGCTCATACTTGCGTACCGCCCCGCGCGCCTCGTGCGCCCGCACCTGCTCATCGCAGGCGTACAGGAGCTGCTGGCCGGTGGTCGCGCCGGCGAAGCACGTTCGCTTGTTCTTGACGCCGCCGAACAGCCGCAGGTCCATGATCCCTTCCGGCGTGCGGCTGAACGTCACGCCCATGCGGTCATAGGCGCGGATGAGGCCCGGCGCGTCCTCGCACAAGCTCTTTATGGGCGGCTGCTCGCCCAGGTAATCGCCGCCCTTGATCGTGTCGACGATGTGCTGCCAGATCGAGTCGTTCTGACCCTTCGTATCGAGAACGGCGTTAATGCCGCCCTGCGCGCAGCACGAGTGCGAGCGCTTGACCGGGAACAGCGAGAACAGATCGACGGGAAAGCCGGCTTCGGCGATCCGCAGCGTGGCCCACAGCCCGCCTAATCCGCCGCCGACCACGATGATGTTCGGTTTGGCTGCCATTTTAATGCTCTCTCCAAGAGCGGCTTGCGCTCACAGGTGAGTGGCGCCGGAGCCGCCGAATGTCGGACCATTATAAGGGGAAACCCGGCGCGTGCATGTCGGCGCTGTTAATACTGTTTTGGGCGGATTTCCGGCACTTTTGGAGCGTCGGGGTCCGCCGGGAACCCGTAGCTGCATGCTGCTCCGCGCGTTTGCCCTGAACGCATCGTAATTCGAAATTTAGAAACTTGTCAGCCCTTACTAGGAAACTTCAGCGCGTCTGCTGGTAGTGAACTACCGCGTAATCCCCTTTAGGGCGTCTGCTGCTTGTGCCTTCTGCGCGGCGAAGGCGCACGCGCCCGGACGCCGGATATAAGGAAACTGCCCCCGTTGCCTGCGCGAGGTGATTCGGCCCTGCGCCAAAGAGACGTTTCAATCAAGCACGCGCTCCAGCGGCGCGGGTAAGGGACGCGCTACATGGGCGCCTTTTTCGCACCCCGGGCGAATCTTCTGGCCCGCGGCGCACCCATCGCTGGTGTGCTACTGCTCGGCCTGGTGGGCTTCGTCTGGTACGGCTGGGTTAACTCGCCGTACGGCACGCGCGTCGGCTATTACGTCTG
>JAAYXS010000536.1 GCA_012515775.1 Phycisphaerae bacterium | reverse complement strand
TCGGTCTTCTGGGCGTCCTTCAGGCGGTTGATGGCCTGCTCGATCTCACCGCGCGTGGCGGCGTCGACCTTGTCGCCGTGCTCCTTCAGCGTCTTCTCGGTGGAGTAGACAACCTGGTCGGCCTGGTTGCGAACGTCGATCAGCTTCTTCTTGCGCTCGTCCTCCGCCGCGTGCGCCTCGGCGTCCTTGACCATCCGCTGCACTTCCTGCTCACTCAGGCCGCTGGACGCCTTGATCTCGATCGACTGCTCCTTGCCGGTGCCGAGGTCCTTGGCCGAGACGTTCAGAATGCCGTTCGCGTCGATGTCGAAAGTCACCTCGATCTGCGGAAGGCCGCGCGGGGCCGGCGGGATGCCCGTAAGCTGGAACCGCCCCAACGTCCGGTTGTCGCCGGCCATCTTGCGCTCGCCTTGCAGTACGTGGATGTCCACGGCCGGCTGATTGTCGGCGGCGGTCGAGAAGATTTCCTTCTTGCTGGTCGGGATGGTCGTGTTGCGCGGGATCAGCACGGTCATCACGCCACCCAACGTCTCCACGCCCAGCGACAGCGGCGTCACGTCGAGCAACACGATGTCCGACTTCTCGCCGGACAGGACGGCCGCCTGAACGGCCGCGCCCATGGCCACCACCTCGTCCGGATTGAGGCTGCGGTTGGGCTCCTTGCCGAAGATTTCCTTGACGAGTTGCTGAACACGCGGCGTACGGGTCGAGCCGCCGACCAGCACCACCTCGTCAATGTCTTTGGGGCTCAGCTTGGCGTCCTGCAACGCCCGCATCACCGGCCCGCGGCAGCGCTCTGTCAGATCGTCGCTAAGCTGCTCGAACTTGGCCCGCGTGATGTTCATCTGCAGGTGCTTGGGGCCGCTCGCGTCGGCCGTGATGTACGGCAGGTTAATGCTCGTTTCCATGCTGCCGGACAGCTCGCACTTGGCCCGCTCGCAAGCCTCCTTTAGACGCTGCAGAGCCATCGGGTCCTTGCGAAGGTCGATGCCCTCCTTCTTGCGGAATTCCTCGGCCACGTAGTTGATCAAAACCTCGTCGTAATCGTCGCCGCCCAGGTGCGTATCGCCGTTCGTGCTGAGCACCTCAAAGACGTTGTCGCCCACGTCGAGGATGGAGATATCGAACGTGCCGCCGCCCAGGTCGAAGACGGCGATCTTCTCGTTCACCTTGCGCTCCAGCCCGTAGGCCAGCGCGGCCGCGGTAGGCTCGTTCAGAATGCGTTCGACCTGCAAGCCGGCGATCTGGCCGGCCTCCTTGGTGGCCTGGCGCTGCGAGTCGTTGAAGTAGGCCGGTACGGTGATGACGGCCCGCTCGACTTTTTCGCCGAGGTAGCGTTCGGCGGTCTTTTTCAGGTCGCGCAGGATGAAGGCGGAGATTTCGGGCGGGGTGTAGTCCTTGTTGGTGGCGTCGATGTGGACGCGTACCAACTCGTCGGAGCCGCCGACGATCTTGAAGGGGACCATTTTCTCTTCCGTGCTGACTTCATTGTGGCGCCGGCCCATGAAGCGCTTGATGGAGAAAACGGTGTTGTGTGGGTTCGTGACCTGCTGGTTCC
>JAAYXS010000076.1 GCA_012515775.1 Phycisphaerae bacterium | reverse complement strand
TACTTCTATCCCACGAGCACGCTCGTCACCGGCCGCGGCATCATTACGCTCTGGGTCGCGCGCATGGTCATGACCGGGCTGCACTTCCCCGGGCGCGTGCCGTTCCAGCATGTTCACATCCACCCCATCATCCTCGACGGCCAGGGGCGGATCATGAGCAAGTCGCTGGGCAACGGCGTGGACCCGCTGGACATCATCACCCTGTACGGCACCGACGCCCTGCGCTTCACCATGGCCCAGATGGACACCGAGACACAGGACGTGCGCATGCCGGTCAAGCCGGTGAAAATGCCAGACGGGCGCACCGTCAACAGCAGCGAGAAATTCGAGCTGGGCCGCAACTTCTGCAACAAAATCTGGCAGGCCGCGACAGGGTTTGTGTTGCAGAACCTCAATGGCGCTCAGCCGCGGCCGCTCACCTCTGCCGACTTGGCGCTCGAGGACCGCTGGATTCTCTCGCGCCTGGCGGCCACGATCGCCGAGGTCGACCGGCGCCTGGAGCACTACCAGGTCAGTGAGGTGGCCAACCTGCTGTACAACTTCTTCTGGAGCGAGTTCTGCGACTGGTACCTCGAGCTGGTCAAGCCGCGCCTGTTCGGGCGCTCGGCGGCCGGCGAGATGGTGCAGCATACGGACGCCTCGTCGCAAGTCGCGCGGCAGGTGCTGGCGTGGGTGCTCGATCAGAGCCTGCGGCTGTTGCACCCGATTATGCCGTTCGTGACGGAGGCCCTGTGGGCCAAGCTGAACGCTGCCGCCCCGCAGCGCGGCATCACGCGCCTGACCGAAGGCGAGCCGATGCTGATCCGCGCGGCTTGGCCGGATGCCGCCGCGTGGCCGCGCGAGCCGGAGATTGAGGACGACTTGGCGGCTCTGCAGAACGTGATCCGCGCTCTGCGTGACAGCCTGGCCTGGATCAACACCACGCGCGCCGCGGCGAAGACGCCGGCCATCGGCAAGCTGCCCAAAGCGCTGATTCGCGCCAAGGCTCAACTGGTTGCGGGCTTGCAGGAACAGACGGCGGTGATTTGCCGCCTCGGGCGATGCGAAGCCATCGAGATCGGCCCCGACCTGAGCAAGCCGCCGGAATCGGCGACGAAGGTGTTCCCGGGGCTGGAGATTTACGTCCCGATCGCGGGCCTGGCGGATTTGGATTCCGAGCGCAAGCGTCTGGCGAAGGAGCGCGACGAGCTGACCGGCCACCTCCAGCGGCTTGAAGCCAAGCTCGCAAACGGCGAGTTCGTCAGCAAGGCTCCGCCCGCCGTCGTGGAAAAGGAACGCGCTCGGCTGGTCGAACTGAAGGAAAAGCTCGCCGCAATCGGGCACCATTTGGCCGAGTTGGGCGAGTAAGGGCCGCCGGCGGGTGCCATGCCCAAGCTGTAAGCGCGGGCATGTGATGGCCTGTTGACCTCCGGACCGTGCCCGTGCTGACGGCGCACATGGTCGTTCGACATCGCTGGACGGTTGGTACAGGCATGCCCGCGCTTACAGCTTGGGCATGGCACCCGGCGGTTCAACGCTTACGACCGGTTAGTTTGAATCGATACAGCCGTGCCAGGTGGCGCAGATAGCGAAGTTGCTCCGCTACCGACAGCTTGGTCTTTCCCGCGGCGCGATCGGAGAATGTGATCGGGATTTCGACCACGTTCTTCCACCCGTGCCGCACGATCAGCTCCAGCGCGATTTTGTAACCGATGGGATCCAAACCCTCGAAGCGCAGGTCCTTGCAGCGTACCGCGAAGAAGCCGGACATCATGTCGCGTACAGGCGTCAGCGGCCGCGCCAGCAGCCGCGCGACAAGGCTGTTCAGCCGCCGATGCAGCGGCCAGTGCAAATCGACACGCCCGCCCGGCACGAAGCGGCTGCCAATAGCCATGTTGACGCGTGGGTCGCGCAGGGCATCGAGCAGGGCCGGGATCGACTCCGGCGGATGCGACAGGTCGGCGTCCAGCGAGACGAGCAAATCGCCGCGTGCTTCGCGCAAGCCGCGAATGACCGCCGTCGCCAACCCGCGCTCACCGCGTCGCACGATACAGCGCAATGGCCAGCCGGTCTCGGCGGCCGCCGCCGCGCACTCGGCCGCCGTACCGTCCGGCGAATCATCATCCACGATCAGCAGCTCACAGTGAGCCGGTGAAATTGCCGCAAAAACCCGCGCTGCCAGCGGCCGGATGTTGGCGCGCTCGTTGTAGGTTGGCACAACGACGCTGACGCTCTTTTCCGGCACGTACATGGATTGCTTGTGCGGCACTTCAATCGCGCCAGGCGAAACGCAGGATGGCTAGGATCGCCTTTGCGCCGTCGCGCCAAGTGATTTTCTTACCCTCGCCGTAAGTGCGGCCGTCGTAACTGATTCCCACTTCGTATACGCGCCAGCCACCGCGGGCGATTTTGGCCGTCACTTCCGGTTCAAATCCGAAGCGGTTGCAGCGCAGGGTCATGTTCTTGATCACCGGTGCGCGAAAGACCTTGTAGCAGGTCTCCATGTCGGTCAGGTTCAGGTTGGTGAAGACGTTGCTGAGCAAGGTCAGGAAGCGGTTGCCGACCAGATGCCAGAAGTACAGGACGCGGTGCTCCTCGCCGCCGGCGAAGCGCGAGCCGTACACCACGTCCGCCTTGTCCTTCAGAATCGGCGCCAACAGCTTGGGGTAGTCGTTCGGGTCGTACTCGAGGTCCGCGTCCTGGATCAGGATGATGTCGCCCGTCGCTTCCTTGAATCCGGCGCGCAGGGCCGCCCCCTTGCCCTGGTTGACCGGCTGCAGCACCACGCGAAAACGCCGGTTCGGGAATTTCTGCTCCAGTTGCGGGTACAGATCGCGCGTGCCGTCGGTTGAGCAGTCGTCCACTATCACCAACTCGCGCTCCAGGTCGATCGGCGATTCCAGCACGCGGCGGATGATCTCGAACAACGTCTTCTTTTCGTTGTAGACGGGGATCACAACTGAGAGCAGCATTCGGGCACTCTACTCCTCGTCCTACCTGACTGGCCGCTCCTCTTACGCCGCAACCAAGCGGCGTGGAGCATCCGGCCGGTTACGTCGGCCACGGGGGGCCGGCGCTACGGTTCGGGCACGGCTCATTAGACCGGCACCGCCAGCAGCGGGTATAGGGCAGCCGCCGGCGACGGCATCGCCTCGCGAATCTGATCACGCAGCGTCGTCAGCGGCAAGCGCCATAGCCGCCGGGCCAACAGCGGCGCCTGTCCCAGTCCGGGCTCGGGCGCGGCGAAGGCGTCCAGAAGCAGGCGTTCCGGCCAGGTGCGGTCGAACTGCGGGCGGCGGAACTCGTCCCAGGTCGTCAGCAGCACCGGCAGCAACGCCGCTTCCCGCTGGCCGATCCAGCTAAGTCCGGCAAAAACCAGCAAAGCGGCCGATTCAAGCCGCGGTTCTGCGTGATACGCCACCATCAGGTGCCGCACACCCAGCGCGGCGCGACCCTGGTCCAGGCAGCAGCAGCCGAGCAGGTAACGGGTGACCGGGCAGCGCGGCCGGGCAGCCGCCTCAGCCGGCAGGCGTTCAGCCAGTTGCCGGAGTGTGAGCTGCGCGTAGCGCTGAACAGTCTGTATCAGTTGGTGGCGTTTCATGCCTCGCGACCAGCACCGCACGCTAATTGTTCGCGTGCCCGGCGTCAACCGGCGCGGGCGGAAGCACCGAACCTGCTCAGGCGGGTACCCCGGCCAGCGCCGGCGGAGCGAGGGTCAAAAACGC
>JAAYXS010000535.1 GCA_012515775.1 Phycisphaerae bacterium | reverse complement strand
GCGCCGCTGGCGGGCGCCGCCCCGCTCACCGCGGCCGACAAAGCTGACTCAGGGTGAAGTTGCCCGGCCGGATTTGAAGTCGTCCAGCAGTTTCTCGAAATCGTCTTTCAGTTGCGGGTCGAGCACGCGGATCTTGGCCTGCTGATACAGCCGCGTGATCATTTCGTTCATCTTCTTCCGCTCGACCCGCGCGCGTAACTGCCGCTCAACGTCCTGCCGCACATCGTCCAGCGTGACGTCCGTCGGCGGAATTCGGCCTTCCAGCTTGAGGATGTGAACGTATTGACCGGTTTGCAGCGGTGCTGACACCTGGCCCACCGACAGTGAGAAGGCGTAATCGCGCAGGGCGGCCGGAATGTCCTTGTCGGTGAACGTGAACGGCTCCATCAGCCCGCCGCGGGCGGCCGTGTCCTGATTGATGCTGATGCCCCGAGCGACGTCGGCGAAATCGACTCCGCGGCCGAGTTGATCGAGGGCCTCGTTCAGCGCCCGCATATCGCCGGCGGCGACCTGGATATGCCGCACTTGGACCTTCTCGCCGTAGAGCCGGGCAAACTCCTCGCGCAAGGTGGCCTCGTCGACGGTGAATTCGGCCTCGACCAGCTTGCGCAGGTGGGCGTTGCGCTCCATGGCGATCATGAACTCGGGCAGCGTCAGGCAGCGTTGCTGGAGAATGGCCTGCAGGGCCTGTTGCTTGCTTTCGGACGTGAGCGTGACGCCCCGGGAATCGCTGGTGGGCACGATTTCCTCGAGCGCCCGGTCGAACTGGGCCTGGATATCCGCGGGAGTCACCGTCAGGCCGCGACGCTGCGACTCCTGTTTGGCCAGGTCAAGCGCGATCATCTGCTGCAGCACCGCCAGTCCGTGAGTTTCGATCAACTTGTCGACCACCTGCTTGCGCGAGATCGGCTGACCATTGACGATGGCCAGCGCGTCGCCATCCTCCGCGCGAGCCGGCGCGGCCCATAGCAGAGCGAACAGGGCGACGGCGGGCAGGCAGACGGTCAAAAAACGGTCGCGAACGACACGCGGAAACTGAAACAGCATGAGTGGCCTCCAAGGCTCGCTACGGCGCTCGAGAGCGTCCGCTGCGTATAGGCGGGCATTATAGCGATTAGGCGATCGACCGATCAGGTAACTAAGGCGGGACGCACGTTACCTGCGTGTAGCCTCCGCAACGGCGGGGTATACTGCGTGCCTGGCCCCGAGCACGCGCAGGCGGGCCTGAGCCGCGCAGAGCGAAGCCGAAGAGAGCCGAAGCGCAGGAAGCCGGCGGAGAAGGAACGACAAGGACGTCATGTTCCGCAGACGCCTGACCTGGTTCTGGATTTTGCTGACCGCCTTGGCCTGCGCGCTGATCGCCCGCCTGGTCGACATCCAGGCGCTGCACGCCGAGGAATACCGCGATCTGGCCGCGCGTATGTTGACGCAGCCGGTGCGTTATCTGCGGGCGCCGCGGGGCAGCATCCTGGACCGCAACGGACGCGTCCTGGTCAGCCATGAGCCTTCGTTCGATATCAGCGTACATTTCGCGGTCCTGACCGGGCAGAGCAGCGAATACCTGCACGCACTGGCGCGTGAGCTGCGGCGGCGCGGCGAGTATCCCGAATCGATGTCGCTGGACGAGATCGCCGGGCGGCTGCGGCTGCAAATCGCGGCCACCTGGCAGCGGCTCTCCGAGCTGACGGGCCGTCCGGTCTCCGAGTTCATCGAGCGCGGCGAGGAAATTCGCCAGCAGGTGGCGCGAATCCGGATGGCAGTACGGCGGCGGACGGGGATTGACCAGCCGGTGGCCGAAGAGAGCGATCCGCTGCTGGCGATGCACCCGTTGATTGAGGACGTCGACCACGAGACGGCGCTGAAGGTCAGGCTGGAGCTGGAAGCGTACCCCTGGTTGTCCGTGGCGCCCGGGTCGCGGCGCGTGGCGCATGATGCCGATGCCGCCGTTCATCTGCTGGGACGCCTCGGGGCGGTCAGCCGCGAACGGCAGCAGGAGGACCCGTTGGCCGGCGACGAGCTACGGCGGTTGCGGGCCGGCGAGAGCTGCGGCATCACCGGGGTCGAGCGGCTGGCCGAAACCACGCTGCGCGGGACGCG
>JAAYXS010000534.1 GCA_012515775.1 Phycisphaerae bacterium | reverse complement strand
GCCCCCATCACTGGGTTCGCCCTCGCCCGTGTGAGCTGCGATCTGGAACCCAACCCTCGCCGCACCCGAGCTTTGGAGAATAAGAATCCTTCCGCCATGTCCGACATCAGGAGCGTCAGCCCGGAAGTTCTCGCGGCTCTGCCCGAAGCGGTCGAATGGCCGCAGCGCCCCCAGGAGAGCGATTTAGCGGGCGTGCCGGGATGCCCCGCAGTCTACCTGTTGCTTGCGACGTCAAACCTGCCGGTTCAACTGGCCACGACCCAGCATCTTCGCCGAATACTGCTCTCGCGTCTCACCGATGCAGCTCGCCTACAGCACGGCAAGGCCGACTTGGCTGAGGTCGTCCGCGGCGTTCGTTGGCGGCCGATGCACTCTGCTTTCGAAGCCCGCTGGTGGTATTACCGGCTGGCTCGTGAAATGTATCCGAAGCGCTATCGGCGGATGATTTCTTTCGGACCGGCTTTCTTTCTGCGAGTCGACTGGTCCGAACCGGTTCCGGACATCAGCGTTACCAAGCAGGCCTGGCGTATTTCGGGGGAAATGGTCGGCCCCTGGTTAACTCACGACACCTGTCAAAAGGCGCTGGAGGGCCTGCGTGATCTGTTCGACCTGTGCCGCTACCCCGAACAGGTGCAACGCGTGCCGCGCGGCCAGCGCTGCCTCTACGCCGAGATGGGACGTTGCGACGCCCCGTGCGATGGATCAGTGCCACTGGAGCGCTACATCGAGCGCCTCCGGGCGGCTTGGGCGTTTGCGCGAGGCGAAGTGCGCCCGTGGCTGGCCGAAGCAAAGGAGCGAATGACGAGCGCCGCCCGCGCACAGGAGTATGAGCGCGCGGCACTGCTCAAACGGCAGATCGCCTGGGCGTGGAAATGGCACGACCAAATTCTGCCGCGGGTGCATCCGCTGGAGCAATTCAACTACTTTCTGGCGATCCCGGCCCACCGCCGCCGTGCCTGCCGCCTGTTCCTATTCCGAAGCGGAGATCTTGTAGAAGGGCCCGTCGTATCGGACCGTAAGGCGCCCTCCGAAGCGTTGCCGTGGCTTGCGGGCGTACTCGCGAATCCTCCCGCCCCGGCGGACCCGCACGTGCGTATGGAGCAGACCTGGTTGGTGGCACATTTTCTAAGCAGCAGGGCCGGTGAGGCCTCGTTCCGCAGCTTGTTGCCCAGAGGTGAGCCGAGTGCCGATTTGGGAGAACAGCTTCGCGAATACCTCGTGCGTCTGCGGACTAGGCCCGGGGACGAGGGCGAGCACGTGGCCGTGCCTCCCCCAGGCAGCGATAACGAAAACCAGACCAAGTAATCAACGAATTCGGAAAACTCGCGTCTAAACGCGAATTGACTTGACTCATTTCAAATCCAGATTCATACTCTAGTGTACAGATCGCGCGAGGCTTAGTGAGCCGCCCAGTAGTGGCGGTCGCATAACAGAGCCCAGCGTAATCGGACTTGGAGAACTGTTGGCGCCAGCAGTGCGCCTGTGCAATACGTGCGGCTAAGTCAGATCCCCGAGCCGCCGGACTTGTGGTGCATCGTTGCGGGGCGAAGCTGCCCGCAGAAAAGAAGGGTTGTCACCACACCGGCAAGGTTCTCGGAGGTTGACTTGGCCGCTTTGTTTAGCCACGCAGCGCTTCATTAAGCGACGTGCCGCGGCCGGCCAGTTGCGGCAGAATATTACGCTTTCACTACGCGCCCGGCCGGCCACTTCTTGTTGCCGGTCGCGTTGCGCGTGTCGACAACCAGGCGCGAGTGCTTGACCACCATGTCGTAGTCGACTGAGCTATGGTCAGTCGAAATCAGTACGCAGTCGTACTTTTTCAGGTTGGCGCGCGTCAACGGCACACTGCGCATATCGGTGATGTTGTGTTCACGCATCGGTTTGGCGCTCGGAATGTGCGGGTCGTGGTAATCGACTATCGCCCCGCGCGCCCGCAGTAGTTCGATCAGCGTGACGGACGGCGACTCGCGGACGTCGTCCACGTCCTTCTTGTACGCCAGGCCCAGCACCAGAATGCGCGCCCCCTTCACGGCCCGCCCACGCTCATTCAACGCGTCCGACACCCGCATGACCACGTATTCGGGCATGAACGTGTTGATTTCGGCCGCAAGTTCGATAAAACGCGTCGGGCGGCCGTATTGCCGCGCTTTCCACGACAGATACAGCGGGTCGATCGGAATGCAGTGCCCGCCCAGTCCGGGGCCGGGATAGAAAGCCTGATAGCCGAACGGCTTGGTCCGCGCCGCCTCGATCACCTCCCAGACGTCGATGCCCATGCGGTCAAAAATCAGCTTCAACTCATTAACCATCGCTATGTTTACGGAGCGATAAACGTTCTCGAGGATCTTGCACGCTTCGGCTACCTCGCAGCTCGACACCGGGACGACGGTTGTCAGCGCCTGCCCGTAGAGCATCGCGGCCAGCTTGCCGCTGGCCGGGCTGGCGCCGCCCACCACCTTGGGTATGTTGTTCGTCGTGTAGTCCTTGCGGCCGGGGTCCTCCCGCTCGGGCGAAAACGCGAGGAAGTAATCGCGGTCGAGCCGCAGCCCGGTCGCATCCAGCAGGGGTTGAACAACCTCGCGCGTCGTGCCGGGATACGTGGTCGATTCGAGTATCACGATCTGCCCCGAACGCAGGCGCCGCGCGATCTCCTCGCTGGTCGAGCGAATGAAGGTCATGTCCGGCTCGCGCATTTTGTCGAGCGGCGTAGGAACGCAGATAATGATCGCGTCGGGCTTCGAAAGCAGCTTCATGTCCGCCGTAGGACTGAAGCGCTTGTCCTTGATGAACGGATTGAAGACTTCAGCCGGCAGATGCTCGATGTAGCTCTTGCCGGCCTTCAACATCGACACCTTCTTCGGGTCGATGTCGAAGCCGACGACCTTGAAGCCGGCGTTGCAGAACTCCCGCACCAGCGGCAGGCCGACGTATCCCAACCCGATCACCCCCACGATCGCCTCGCGGGCCTCTATCTTCCGCGCTAATTCCTCGGACGGTTTCATCACAAGCTCCTGAGATTGGTTCGGCTTTGTACTCGCAGCGCGAACGTGGATCAAGGGATTAACAGATAAAGAATCGAGACAGATACCGCGCGCCTGGTTCTAAGTCTCGGCGCCGGGCCCTCCCTCGCTCCCCGTTTTCACGCCCGCCTGGGCGTCGGAACCGGCCGTAGCCTTCTCCTCGTCGTCCTCCCCGCGCTGCGCCTCGAAATATGCCTTGATCGGATTCGGAAACTTCTTTTGCTGGCACAGCAGCTCGACGATCTCGTCGAATTTCGCGATTTTCTGATTGTCGATCCGCAGCCGCTTCTCCTGCCCTCCGCGGCGGTAGTACAAATCGACCCAGCCTTTCTTGTTGTAATCGCGAATCGAAACGATATCGGCCAGCGCAATGCGCACGCCGCCGTAGGTCATGCCCTGTTCGTCAATTTCGGCCCGCAGCCGCCAGGCCCGGAAGGCCCGGATCAGAAAATAAACCCCCAGAACGCACGGGATCACGGCCCAGAAATACTGGTTCCTGATCTCCTCTTTGGACCACTTCCAGGCTTGCCACTCGGCCAGCTCCGAGCGCACGCGGCCACTCGGATCGATGGGGACGGTAATTACGCCGTAAACACTCGCAAATCGCTCCACCCCGGCGGTCGCGGCGCCCTCGCGCGGGGCAAGCGGCTGCCCCAATAGCTTGTACAGCTCCTGCCGGCTGGCAATCTTCCGCGTTCGCAGCAGGTTGTACTCCTCCGGCCCCGGCGTCTCGCCCAACTCGGGCTGTCCGGCGGTCCATAACGAAAGCCGCTCACGGGCTTTCGCGGCGTTCTGCTTGCGGTATCCCACAGCGCCGTCGTATATGAAATACCCCCCCATCACCAGGAATACGAGGCCGACACCCAGCCACCAGTTCCGATCTGTACGGGCCGCTCCACTTTCGAGCAGAATCATAGGGCACTCCCCCGCGCCGCCGGAACGCCCTTCGATCGGTTGCGGGCTGGCAGGCACGGGTTTTTCTGCAAGCTTCAACCGGCGGCATCCTAATATCAACTCCAGGGACAGTCGAGAGGCCCCTCGCGCCGGCGGTTTGAATTTGCCTTGACCGCCGAATAGGCTTAACGATTTCAATGGAGGTTTGCCACGTGGGCGCGACCGTCAAACACCGACCGTGCGTTGTGATAATTCGCGATGGCTGGGGCCGCAATCCCGATCCCAACTTGGATTATGCGAACGCCGTCAGGCTGGCCGACCCGCCCATCGATCGCATGCTGAACGAGCAATGGCCCACGACCTTGATCGCGACCAGCGGTCCGGATGTCGGCCTGCCCCCCCACACCATGGGCAACAGCGAGGTCGGACACCAGAACATCGGGGCCGGCCGCGTCGTCGACCAGGAATCCGTGCGTATCTCAAAGGCCATTCAGGACGGCTCCTTCTTCGGTAACCCGGAACTGGTCGCGGCGGTCGAGCGCTGCCTGGCACGCCGCTCCAAACTCCACATCATGGGCTTGGTTAGCGACGAAGGCGTCCACTCGCGGCTCGAGCACCTGTTCGCCTGCGTTGAGCTCGCCGCACGCCGCGGCCTGAAAGAGGCCTACATCCACTGTTTCACCGATGGGCGCGACTCGCCGCCCACCAGCGGCATCGGCTACATCGAGCGCGTCGAGCAGGAACTGAACCGCATCGGCGTCGGGCAGATCGCCTCCGTTTGCGGCCGCTACTGGGCCATGGATCGCGACAACCGCTGGGACCGCGTACGCAAAGCCTATCGCATGCTGACCCAGGGCGAAGGCCGGGCCGCGCCCAGCGCCCGCGTGGCGCTGCAACGCTATTACGACGACCCGCTCGAACCAAACATGGGGGGCGACGAATTCGTAGTCCCCACGGTGATTAGCGAAGACGGCCGCCTGCCGCTGGCGACGGTGGGCAGCGGTGACGCCGTAATCTTCTTCAACTTTCGCGGTGACCGCCCGCGCGAACTGACCAAGGCTTTCACGCTCGACAAATTCCCTTATCGCGCCAAAGACAAGGCCGGCATCGAACGCGAAATGGGCTTCCCGCGCCCCCAGAAGCTCGACCTGTTTTTCGTCACCATGACTTCTTATGAGGCCGACCTGCCGGTCAAGGTGGCCTTTCCCAAGCTGCCCAGAATGGAGAACATTGCCGCCGAGTACCTCAGTCGCCTCGGCCTGCGGCAGTTCCGCTGCGCGGAAACTGAAAAGTACGCCCACGTCACTTTCTTTTTCAACGACTACCGCGAAGAGCCCTTCGCTGGGGAAGAACGACAGCTCGTTCCTTCTCCCACAGTCGCAACTTATGACCAACAGCCCGAAATGTCGGCCCCGCAAGTTGCGGATCTTGTCGTGCGCCGCATCGAAAGCCGCCTGGACGATTTCGTTCTGGTCAACTTCGCCAATCCTGACATGGTCGGCCACACCGGCTCGCTGCCGGCCGCCGTAAAAGCTTGCAAAGTCGTCGATGAGTGCGTCGGCCGAGTATTGGAAGCCGTGAAGCGCGTTGGCGGGTGCGCCATAATCACTAGCGACCACGGCAATTTCGAACAGATGGTCGATCACCGGACTGGCGGACCGCATACGGCGCACACGCTGTTTCCAGTGCCCCTGCACGTCTATGGCGCTGGTTTTGAGGGCGCCAGACTGCGCGACGACGGTCGTTTGGCCGACATCATGCCGACCGCCCTAAGCATGATGGGGCTCGACATTCCGCCTGAAATGACGGGGCGTTCGCTGATTCTGTAGGTGGTGCCAGCAAAGCTAACCTCTGCGGCGCGCTAACAAAAGAGTCCGAGGCTCTGGTTTGTCGGACGCCCCATAACCACATTTCAACGATCCAAATGCTCATTTTTTGCTTGCCTTTTTTGGGCCGACTGTTCTAGAATTTTGCCAGAGGAGATGGAAGGAGCAATCGACGGCCCGCGCTGGCCCTCCTCCCAGAGTGCAACTAAGGAACTAGCGAGCCAAAACGCAGGGATGCGAGGTGTGCTTCTGCGCACCTGCCTCGCGATTTTCTTGGAGGGATGAGGACGTGCCACATCGTCGCGTCGCAGACGTCTTCGTCGACGTTTGCACTCAAAGAGACTATTTGAGTTCGGACGGCGCCCGTCCGACGGCCAACGCCGGCACCGTCCAACAAAACGTTAAACATTTGATGGCTTTCGCGCGTTGGGCAAAAATACCCACTATCTCTTGTGTCGACGCGCGCCGTCCGGATACGGTGCGCGGCGTGCCGCACCCGCATTGCGTTCTGGGCACGCCGGGACAGCGCAAGATAACTTTCAGCGTGTTGCCGGATCATGTCACTATCGAGTCAGATAACCTCCTGTGCATCTCGCTCGAAATCCTGCAGCAGCACCAGCAAGCCATCCTGATCAAACAGCATCGCGACCCCTTCACTAATCCCAAGCTCGACCGTTTACTCACTGAAGTGCCGACCCAGCATTTCACGGTCTTCGGCGTCGCCCTGGAGGCCTCGATCCGCCTTCTCGTGCTCGGTCTGTTGCTGCGCCACCGCCATGCCACCGTGATCCACGACGCCTGCGGCTTCTGGAACCCCAGCGAGGCTGACATGGCTCTGCGGCAATTGGCCGCCAAAGGCTGCGAAATCCGCAGCACGCACGAGGTCATCCGCGAGCGTCTGACCCAACTGCGCGTCGGCGCCCGCAACCGCCCGCGCCACCGCCCCTATGTAGCGTAGCTGAGCCGGGTCACCACCACGGCGATTCTGCGACGTGTGGCGACGGATCGCTTCAGAACTGACGAATAACCGCCTCACGCACATCCCTCGCCGATGCCGCTCTCTTCCCGAATTAATGGACCGTATTCGCAGCTCTGAATGCAACGCCGCGCAGTGGACGCGCCTACACTTGCGCATTAAAGTTACTGCGGTGGCTGCTCACGTCCACGCGGCCGCCAAAGGAGATGTGCACATGCCAGTACAACAGGTTTCTGAGGCGGAGTACGAGCCGGAAAAACTTCTAGGAATGGAGTTCGTCCGCGCCAGTGAAGCCGCCGCGCTCAATGTCTTCCGCTGGATCGGCAAAGGTGACAAGATCGCCGCGGACCGCGCAGCCACGGATGCGCTGCGTGGCATGCTCAACCTGATCGACATGCGCGGAACGTGTACGATCGGCGAGGGCATCAAAGATGAAGCGCCGGGCATCTTCGTCGGCGAGCGCCTGGGCACGTGGAAGGATGGCTCTCCTTGCGTCAGCATCGCCGTTGACCCGATCGACGGCACCAAGCTCACCGCGAAGGGGCTCACCGGCGCAATCGTCGTTCTCGCCGTAGCACGCACCGACGGCCCCGATTCATACGCGCTGCAAGCCGTCCCCGCCGTTTACATGGAAAAAATTGCCGTCGGCCCCAAGGTCAAGGAGGGTCCCGGCACGGTACGCCTCGGCGCGCCCGTTGATCAGAATCTCGAGCTGATCGCCCTCAAACTCGGTAAACGCGTGCGCGACATGGTGGTCTGCATCCTCGACCGCCCGCGCCACGAGCAGCTCATCGCCGACGTCCGCCGCACCGGCGCCGCCATCCGCCTGATCGGCGACGGTGACGTGGCCGGCGCCATCGCACCCTCCATGCCCGACAGCGCCGTCGACGTCTACATGGGCATCGGCGGCTCGCCGGAGGCCGTTACCGCGGCCGCGGCCATCAAGTGCCTGGGCGGCGAAATCCTCGCACGCATGTGGCCGCGCGACGAAGACGAACACAAGAAGCTCGAAGCCGACGGCTATGGCGAGCAACTCAAGAAAGTCTATTGCACGGAGGAGCTGGCCAAAGGCGACGGCATCATTTTCATCGCCACCGGCATCACCGATAACGCGCTCCTGAAGGGCATGCAGGTGAAAGGTCACATTGCGCGGACGCATTCGCTGGTCATGCGCGCCAAGTCGCGGACCGTGCGCTACGTCACCGCGTTTCACGACCTGACGCGCAAGACGATCCACCTGGCTAGCGAGGCCCACGACACGCGCCTCTAGCAGAGCCGCGTGTCGCCGCGAACTGCCGGCGATGCTCATCGACTTTCGGGGCAAAGGGAGACCGGCCAACCGGTCTCCCAGCGCTACGCAGTGTCTCGACTCCGCACCAGTTGGCGCGCCGTTTCCAGCGGAATGACGTATCGCGCCGGATCGCCCGCCTCCTCAAGCGCCGCCAGCGTCCACGCGTCTTCAATTCGAAACGGACCAACCGCCCGCCGTGTCAGATGCGTAAGGCAGCCGCCCGTGTGGAGCGCTAGGCCCAGGTCGCGGATCAGCGCCCGAATGTATGTCCCCCGCCCACAGGCAACCTCGAACTCCAATTCCGGCCAGGCGTAACGCAGAACCTGCGCCGAATAAACATGCACCCGCCGTGCGGCCAACTCGACTGCCTGCCCCGCACGTTCCAGCTTGTACGCCGGCCGCCCGCCAATCTTCAACGCACTCACCGCCGGCGGAACCTGCAAAATCTCACCCTCAAAACGGCCCAGCGCGGCCGCGACTTCCGCCGCTTCCGGCACGCGCTCGATCTGCACCGGCTGAAGCGGCCGGTCGCTGTCGAAACTCTCGCTGGTCACATCGAGCCGCGCCACAGCGCGGTACAGCTTCGGCTGATCCATCAGGCGCTCGACCAGCTTCGTCGCCGCGCCCAGGCAGAGGATCAAAACGCCCTCAGCCGCGGGGTCGAGCGTGCCCGCGTGACCGCTCTTGCGCACGCCCGTGAGCTTGCGAACCCGGTACAGCGCTTTCGCACTGGTAATGCCGGCAGGCTTATTCAGGATAATCAGGCCGTCCATCTCTGCATTCTAACGCATCTCTCAACAACGGCTTGCCCAGCCCCGCCACGCGGCTCTATGCTGTGCGCTGGACACGCAGAGCCATGCGATCACGGCCATCAACATGCTGCCGGCTCTTCTTCGCGGGATGGGCAATGATGCTGCTGACGCTCACCGGCTGCTTCGGTTCAGGCAGTTCGAGCGGGACCGGCCCCGCGCTGGGCTCGGATAGGGCTACCGCCGGGCGCCGTAGCGACGCCGCCCGCCAATACCCCCTCGACAGTCTTCCCACGGCCGTGATTCAGGCCAAGGGTCAGGATGTGCACGTCTGGCTGGCGCAGGAATTCGACGCCCAACGGCCGCACGCCGTGGAAGAAGGCCTTATGCATGTCCCGCCGGAAGAAATCGGCGACGACCAGGGCATGCTGTTCGTCTTCTCGGAGGAGCGGCTCCGCGGATTCTGGATGCTGAACACCATCACGCCGCTCGACATCGCCTTCGCCCGCTGGGACGGCACGGTCGTCCAAACCTGGCAAATGCCGCCGCGCACCCTGCGGACGTTCTCGTCGATCGAGCCGGCCATGTTCGCGCTCGAGATGAAGCAGGGCGCGTTTGCGCGCCTCGGCTTGCAGGAGGGCGACCGCCTCACCATACCGGACGCTGTATTCAAGACGCAGCCTTAGCGCGTCGAAGGGGGATTCGGGGGCGACCTTGCACGCTGCCATCCTGCGCGTGCCGCAGGCCGCCCGGTTCAGGTGAGGCGATCTGCTGCGCATGTGCGATGGACCGCAGATCACGGTTTTTGAGAGCAACGGCGCGGACTGTGACTCTTTGCACCAACGTCTCGCCGCGCGCGGCATCACTACGCCCGGAATTTCCCTGGATTGTGCCGACGACGCGACACTGGACAAAGTCGAAATCGCCGTCATCGCCCTACGAAGCGGTGCCGAGGAAACAGAACTCCAGGCTGCCGCCACGCTCCTCGAGCGTCTCGTCAGCGATAACATCCCAACCCTCATCTGCGGTGGGCCCGATAACCTGCGCTGGGCCGGCGGCCCGCTGGTCGACTGGGTCGAGTCCAACGCCACCCTCGATGAAATCATCGGCCGCCTCAACACCCTGACGCGTTATGTCCCGCTCATCAAGCGCATGGAGCGCGAGCTCGACCAGCTGCATCGCCTGGGCGAACAACTGAATCGCTACTTCAGCGAGATCGATCAGGAAATGCGCCTGGCCGGTCGATTGCAACGCGACTTTCTGCCCGCCGCCCTGCCTGAACCGGCTGGCGTGAAGCTCAGCGCCCTTTATCGGCCCGCGAGCTGGGTCAGCGGCGATCTCTACGACGCCTTCCGCATAGATGAAGATCATGTCGGACTGTTCGTCGCAGACGCCATGGGCCACGGCGTAGCCGCCGGTCTACTCACAATGTTCATGCGGCAAGCGCTGGTTCCCAAGCGCGTCGACGGGCGCTTTTACGAAATCATTTCGCCACCCCGCGCGCTGGCTACCCTGCACGAATGCCTGGTGCGCCAGAAACTGCCAAACTGCCAATTCGTGACCGCCGTTTATGCCATCCTGAATGCGCGCACCCGGGAGTTGCGGCTGTCGCGGGCCGGGCATCCCTGCCCGCTACACGTGCAGGCCAACGGTGCGATCGCCCAAATCAACCCTGCCGGCGGCCTACTGGGTCTGGCCGATTTAGACGGTGAGTTTGAAGAGGCGCGCATCACCTTGGCCCCCGGTGAAAAGGTCGTGATGTTCACTGACGGGCTCGAAGCCGATTTCTTCGCCGGCACGGAAGAGCGCGGCGCAGAAGCCGAGCTCTCCACGGCGATGCGAGGCTGGCTATCGCTGCCAATCGAAGAATTCACCGAGGCGGTTTGCGCCCATCTCGACCTTAAGGAAGGCTCGCTTTACCCGCCGGACGATGTGACCCTGCTCGCGCTCCAAATCGACCCGTAGCAGAGCCGGGGCGTGTCGCCCCGGATTGCCGCCAAAAACACTCGCTTCACATGAGTGCCGCCCCCTACTACTTTCAAAGTCTGACAAGCACCGCCTAACTACCCTCGGCGTCCTCCTCCGCCAACCCCGCCCGAGCCGCCTCCACCAATTCCGCAAATTGCTCCAGCCACTGCCCCAAATCCTCTGCCTGTTGCGCCCGAAACCCGCGCTCCATCTCCGCTGCCAGCGCGCTGAGTTCCGGATAACCATATGAACCGCTCGCCCCCTTCAGCCGGTGAGCCAGCATCGTCAATTGCCCCCAATCCAGCTTCTCGAATGCCTCGGCGATTTCTTCCATGCGGCCAGGCAGCCGGCGCACGAAACCGGCGACAATGTCGCGCAATTCCGGATCGTCCTGCAAGAGTTGCGAATGAAGCTTTCTCGGCTGATTGGCGGTCATGAAGTCCTCCGCGATAACCGTCTATTTCGCGTGCACAACGCCCGCCGTTTCGCGATGCTCTTAACCTCATCGACTGTCCCGTCCTCCGCATTGAAATCTCCGCCCGGACGCCGTAGGCTTCCGCACGGTCGAGCCTGACCCGCGTACACTCAAGAGACCTGCCCCGGCGAAACAGCCGAAAACGCCATTAGGTCCATCCGGGTCCCGGAAGCTCTGCGGAGGCGCGAAATGTGCGGGATTGTGGCCTACATCGGGCGACGCGAAGCCTGCCCCATTCTCTTGGAAGGCCTGAAGCGTCTTGAATACCGCGGTTACGACTCGGCCGGCATGGTCGTGATCCGCGACAACCAACTGGACATCCGCCGCGCCGTCGGCCGCATTTCCGCCCTCGAAGCCAAAATCAACTGCGAGCTGGACGGCTCAACCATCGGCATGGCCCATACGCGCTGGGCCACACACGGCGCTCCGATTGAGCGAAACGCCCATCCGCATTGCGACGCATCGGGTCGTTTAGCTCTGATTCACAATGGCATTATCGAAAATTATCGGGCCCTCAGCGCCTACCTCAAAACCGAGGGCATCGAACTGGAAAGTGAAACCGACACTGAGGTGCTCGCCAAGCTTATCGGCCACCTCTATCAAGGCGACCTGGCCGATGCCGTTCGCAAAGCGCTCAACGAGGTCCGCGGCACCTTTGGCATCTGCGTCATTCACGCCGACCACCCTGACATGATCGTCGGCGCCCGCCGCGGCAGTCCGCTGATCGTCGGTATCGGCAACGACGAGTTCATCATCGCCTCCGACGCCTCCGCCATCGTTCAGCACACGCCGCAGGTCATCTATCTTGAAGACAACGAAATCGCCGTGATCCGTCGCGACGGCACGTTCCGCACCATGACCCTCGACGCGGCTCCGGTCACCAAGGAAGTCTCCGCGATCGAGTGGACCCTGACGCAGCTCGAGCTGAATGGCCACGAACATTTCATGGCCAAGGAAATCTTCGAGCAGCCCGAATCTCTGCGTAACTGCCTGCGCGGCCGCATCGACACCGCCGAAGGCCGCGTCGTTCTTGGGGGTTTGAACGGCGTCGCCCGCGAACTGGTGCGCGCCAAGCGCATCATTCTCACTGCTTGCGGCACGGCCTGGCACGCGGCTCTCGTCGGCGAGTACCTCTTCGAAGAGCTGGCCCGCATCCCCTGCGAAGTCGAATACGGGAGCGAGTTTCGCTATCGCAACCCGATTTTGACGGACAACACGGTCGTGATCGCGATTTCTCAAAGCGGCGAAACCGCGGATACGCTCGCGGCCGTGCGCGAAGCCCGCGAGCGTGGCGCCCTGGCCCTGGGAATCGTGAATGCGGTCGGCTCAACCATCGCCCGCGAGACGGACGCCGGCGTGTATCTGCACGTCGGCCCCGAAATCGGCGTCGCTTCCACCAAGGCTTTCACCGGCCAGCTTGCCGTCCTCTCGATGATGGCCGCCTACCTGGCCCGCCGCCGCCACATGGGTCACCGCGAATGCCAGGATTACTTGATCGCCCTGAACGAAATTCCCGCCGCGATCGAGCGCACGCTGGCGCTATCGAACCAGACGCGCGAGATCGCCGCCCGTTATGCTAAAGCCAACAACTGGCTCTACCTGGGCCGCGGTCTCCAGTACCCGGTCGCCCTCGAAGGCGCCCTGAAGCTGAAGGAAATCAGCTACGTTCACGCCGAGGGCCTGCCGGCCGCCGAAATGAAGCACGGCCCTATCGCCCTGATCACCGAGGACATGCCGGT
Source organism: Phycisphaerae bacterium (assembly GCA_012515775.1). Lineage (GTDB taxonomy): Bacteria > Planctomycetota > Phycisphaerae > UBA1845 > Fen-1342 > JAAYXS01. The sequence continues at coordinate 6,803 of JAAYXS010000534.1, read as the reverse complement.
GGTGGTGATCGCCCCGCGCGACCATTTGTATGAGAAGGTCGTCAGCAACATAGAAGAGGTGCGCAGTCGCGGCGGGCGCGTCATCGCCGTGGCCACCGAAGGCGATGACCTGATGCCGCGCTTGGCGGACGACGTCCTCTACGTCCCGAAGGTTCCCGAACCGCTGCAACCGTTCGTAACCGTCATTCCCCTGCAATTACTCGCGTACCACGCGGCCGTGCAACGCGGCTGTGACGTGGACAAACCGCGCAACCTGGCCAAGAGCGTGACGGTGGAATAAGCGCAGGAGGTCGTTGCGGATGCACGGGCTCTCTCGCCCCTGCCACACGCGCGCGCTCGGCCGAGCGCGGCGCCCGTTTCCATCCGGCGGTCGCGAGGGTAGACTGACGCCCTACATGAGACGAGACACGGAACACGAGTAAGTGTGATGGCAGACATGATTTCCGCCCGGCTGGAAGCGGCCCCGTACAAATTTGCGATCGTGGTGAGCCGCTGGAATGAATTCATCACCTCGCGCCTGCTCGACGGGGCGCTGGATGCCCTGGTCCGGCATGGCGCGGAACCTGGCAATGTGCTGCGGGTCTGGGTCCCCGGGGCCTGGGAGATTCCGCTCGTCGCGCAGCGGCTGGCCGGGACCGGCGGGTATGCCGCCATCCTGTGCCTGGGTTGCGTGATCCGCGGGCAGACGCCGCATTTCGAGTACGTCGCGGCTGAGGTCGCCAAGGGCATCGCGCAGGTGTCGCTGAGCACGGGCGTGCCGATCACTTTCGGCATCATCACCGCCGACAACCTGGAGCAGGCCATCGACCGCGCTGGGACCAAGGCCGGCAACAAGGGGGCGGATGCCGCGCTGGCCGCGATCGAGATGGCGAACCTGCTGCCGCGCTTGTCATCGCTGAAATGAGCGTTGGCCGCTTTCGGGTACGCAGCCTCGTTACCGAATTGTGTCTCCCTCCACGGCGCAAACGTTACGGAATTGCAGTGCGGATGACCGGCAAACCGGGTCACGGCGGCCGCACGGCACGGAATACAATCCGCTATTGACCCTTTTATTGGCTGACCAAGCTCGCACTTATGTCCATGCCGCCGCGCCGCCCGCGCCCTAAACGCACGCAACGTTCACATGCCCGCGCTTTGGGCCTTCAGGCGTTGTGCTTGTTTGATTCCCTCGGCGAGCGTTTTAACGAGCAACTCGAATCCTTTCTGCATGACTCGCAGGTTTACGCCGATTTGGGCTTCGCCCGCTCGCCAGGGGTGAACAATCTGTGCTTTGCGCGCGACCTGGCCCGCGAGGCCTGGCAGAGTCGCGACCGTTACGATCAGCTCTTGCGGCAAGCAGTCACCGATTGGAGCCTCTCTCGCATGCCGCCGGTCGACCGCAACATTCTGCGCCTGGGGCTGCACGAACTGCTGGCGCATCCGGATACGCCGCCCGAAGTGGTCATCAACGAAGCGGTGGAGCTGGCGCGCGAGTTTGGCAGCGAAGATTCGCCGGCCTTCGTGAACGGCGTATTGGATAGAATTCGCAAGGAGCTAGGGATCGGGGAGAGCGCCGAATAGTGCGCGAGCGACCGGCAGCCCAGCGTAGCGGCCGATCTCTGGTTGCCGCTACGGGGCGGCGTCTTGCGGCTGTGATTGGGCGGCTTGAGTGGCCGGCGCTGACGCCGGCGCAGAAGCTGGAGGCGCTTGCGCTTGAGCCAGCAGGGCGCTCATCTCGTTCGTGATTTCTTCGGAGAAGGCCGCGGGAGGGTGCTGGCGCAGGCTGGACAGCATCTGAATGACTTGTTGGGCGTTGCCCGCGTTCAGGCGCGCGGCCAGCTCCGGACGAACCGCTTCCCACAGCGCGCCGCCGTCCAGGGCCGGGCTGCCCTTGGCCAAGGCCGACGCCAGTGACTCGTCGTACCGCTCGTTGAGCAACGATAGCCGCAGCAGCGCCTGCGCCGCTTCAGTCAATTCGGGCGCTTGGCTCATCCGCAGATTGCGCACCGCCGCCAGGTAGGCGGCGATGGCCAAATCTGTCTTGTTCTGCGCGGCGCGCTGCGCGCCAACACGGGTCCAGACGCGTCCCAGCTCACGCAAGCCCTCCGGAACCTTGGCCAAGGAGGCCTCCAGCACGGCCAGCAATTCATCAACCTGCGCGTCGCGCTCTTCCGTATCCGGCAACCGCCCGAGCCAGCCTTCCACCTCCGCCACCGATCGCCCCGACAGCAACTTCACGGCCGCCCGCCAGGAGATTCGTCGAACGGCCGCATCCGGTTCGCTGCTTGGGGCCAGTCGTTCCCAAAGGGCCGCCAAGTGCTCATCCGTGCAGGCGCAGTCCGCCAGCGCCTCGACCGCAGTGCGACGTACGGTCAGGTCGGCGTCGCGCGTGACCGGAATCAGTGCTTCAATTTGTGCTTTTACGGCCGCGATCCCGCGGGCGGCAGCCTGTCGCACGAGCGGCGCTTCACGCTCGCACAAGGCCTGTGAAAACGCAGTAGCGAAGCCTGGATCAGCGATTTGCGCCATGGCCCACAACACGCGTTCCCGCAGCGCCGCCTGGGCCGGCGGCGTCTCGGCGAACAACTTCAGCAGTTCATCTGCGATCGCGTCACGCTCCGCCGCCCCCAGCACGCCGCGCTCCGCTTGCCGCCCCAGGGCCGCAACCGCTTCGGCACGCGCCGGGTTGTCCTGCGAACGTACGATTTTGAGGAGCGTCTCGCACGCTTCCCCACCCCCAACGTAGCCCAGCCCGTTCACGAGAGCCTGGCAAACGTTCGCGCGGCGTTCAACTGCCAAAGCGCTCAGGAATCGCTCCGCATCCGCTGCATCGCGGAACCGGGCAACCGTCTGAACGGAGGCGACGCGCACAGCCGGATCGGCGTCGCCCAGAAGTTCACGGGTCAATTCGCGCACGGAGGTCGCCGCGTCCGCCGGCAGAGGTTTGCCCTCTCCCAGTTGCCGCTGAACGAGCTCCAATCCAAGCAGCCGAACTAACGCGGACCGGTCTTTCAAGTAATTCTGCAGCAGTGGCCCGCGCTCCGCTTCCGGCGTGCGGATGTACTCGGCGCGGTAAGACTCAACAAGCCGCAGCTCCAACTCGCGCAAGTCCTGCTCCAGCTCGCGCGACCTTCGAACCAGCCGATCGATCTGACCCTGTTGCCAGTCCGGCAACGGCTCACTCTGGCTTTGCTCCCACCACGCCAGCGCCCGCCCGGCGTCGCCTCCGAAATCCATGGCCGTGCTACGCTCCAGTGCTTCCAGAGCTGGCTGTGCAATCGCAGAGTCCGGTAACGCGACGGCTTCGACCAATGCCGCTACCGCGGATCGCTTATTTATCGCTCCTAACGCCTCAACAGCGGCCAGACGCAGTACGGCAGGCTGCGAAACGTCCAGCATCATCTCCCGCAAGCGGGCCGAGACGCCGCTGTCACGATAACCCGCCAAGGCGGCGGCGGCAGCGTGGCGCAAATCGGCATCCGGGTCAGCCAACATCGAAATGAGCGGCTCGATATACGCGTCATCGGGGTCAGGAACATCAGCCAGCGCCAGCGCGACTGCCAGGCGTGCCGGCTTGTTGTCGCTCGCCAAAACGCCGACCAGGCAATTGACGGTTTCGGGCCAGCCAAGCCGAAGCAATTCCCGCGCACCGGTTCGGCGTGCATTCAACGGCAAGTTCGGCCCCTGGATCAGCATGAGGAAATCCTCAAGGCGTTGCTGATCGGCGACGCGTGTGGCGGGCGCGGTGGCGGGCTGAGTCTCGGGTTGGGGAGGCGCGGAGTAGGCTGGAAAAAAGGGGATTAGAATAGCACTTAGAAGAACTCCGCTCTTCCTAAGCTGCTTTCCTGCCATTCATTCCACCTACTGCCGCCGCTGATCGGAACGACGACTGGAAGTCTGATAAATCAAAACCCCCAGTATTAATCTCGCAGCCCATTATACACTTACCTGGACAACAGGCGACGCCCCGGGTTGGGAAATCCACATATCGGAGCTTGTTCGTTTAGACCGGTGCGGGACTCACCGATCAAAACCGTTGACGCCGCGAGGCTTTGTGCTACGATCCGCGCGGCGCGGCGCTGGACCGGCCCGTCAGGCATGGAGCGCTAGCCGAGACATGGCCGGGAAGAGCCAGCGGCGGCCGAATCCGCCGGAGGAAGTCCGATGAAGCGAGCGGCATTCAGCGCGGCCATCATGGCGTGCGTGTGGGCGGCGACGCCGGTTTGGGCGGGACTATACCAGGACATTTACCAGGGTCTTTACATCCTGTCCACTCCAAGCGGGTTTCCGGTATTGACCGCGGCGGACGGCACGCGCATCAACGGCCAGCGCAGCGGGCGTCTGCAGATTCTGCCCAACCGCGTCGGTCGGGGCTACGACATAGAGTTCAATCGCGTCTTTGGCCTGGACTCGCAGGGCCAACCTGAGATTTTGGACCTGGGCAATTTCGAAATCGGGCTACAAGGCGCCACGCAAGCTACTTTCGGATACACGAACCGCGGTCCGCTGATCGGCACCGCGAATTTCATCGCGAACAACCTGAATTATTCGCTGCGCGCCAAAAGCGGCATTCAGGACGTTACGCTCTCAGGAACGCTGAATATCGCGGAGGCCGTGGAAATCAACCAGTTCGGCTTCTACGAAGCCTCGATCAACATCAGCAACACCAATTCGGAGCTGTTCCTCAACGGCTCCCTGGCGCAGGAGAGTGTGCCCGAGAACTTCGACATCGGTCCGATCAACATCAAGGGCAATATTTTCTTTGACGCGTTCGTGGCGTTGCTGTCGAGTTTAGGTGTTGATACTACCGAGCTGCAAGCGCTGACCCCGGGATCAGCCATTGGCCAGATTGTTGATGGCATCGCACTACAGGTGCCGCAGCTGGTGGCGGGCATGCAAGTCAGCGCCGATGGCCGATTCGCGTCGCCGCCGCCGGCGCTCGAAGTGGCTGCGGACCTCGCAAGGCGCGACGTGGCGCCCGCACAAACCGCGCCGGGCTTGACGATCCCGGAGCCCGGTACATTCCTGATCTTGGGCTTGGGCGCTGTTCTGTGGCGCTGGAGACGGCGGTAGAGCGGCGCGCGGGGCGTAGTCGCGGGCGGAAGTAAGCTGTGCCCGATAACCGGCTTCATCGCCGTCCCGGCGCAAGGCCCCGATAAATAGTCCAGCTTCCGGTGCCGGAGTGATATTTGGCTTGGCCGGCTGGCGCCCCCCTGTTATACTGAGACCTAACGTTGTACTGGCTTTCCGAAGTGAAGCTGGTAGGGGATAGGAGCTTTCTTGTCACTTACAAAAGGAGGAACTGGCTTGAAGTACTGTTGGCATCTTTTGTTTGTGGGGCTGCTCTTGGCAAGCCCCGGCGTGGCCCGCGCCTATGAGACGGGCGATCTGAACTGCGACGGCGCGATAAACGTGTTTGACATCGATCCGTTCGTCCTGGCTTTGACGGATCCAGTCGGATATGCCGCGCAGTTTCCCTCGTGCAGTTATCTGCTGGCGGACACTAATTATGACGGCAACGTAAACGTGTTCGATATCGACCCGTTCGTGGAGCTGTTGACAAGCGCACCGCCGACCGCCGCCTGCTGTTACCCCACCGGCGATTGCGCGGTTACAACTGAAAGCGGCTGCGACGGCGTGTGGCATCCGGAGTGGGCGGATTGCACTGTGGCTGATTGCCCTACGCCAGAACCGCCGACCGCCATTGAGTTGGCCGGAAATCCGCTGACGGATTATCCGTACTTCGAGTACGTGCGGGCCTTCCACGTCAACGCCCCGATCCAAATGGCGATCGACCCCACGCTACACCCGGAGATCGTTGGCCGTACTGCCGATGTCTACATCGTGGAGAAGAAGTCCCCGGGCGAGTGGGCGGTTGATCCGGCTTTGGTTGACGAAACGGCCGGCGGGGCCACGACCGTGACGTTCGGCGGCGCAACGATTCAGGACAACGCGTTCCAGATCACCGGGCCGAACGAGCTGAGCGCAGCGGTGTTTCAGCCGGCCACCGGCGCGAACACCGGTTTGGGACATGGCTATGACATGATCGTCGACATGAACCAGAACGGCGTGCTCGACGGCGGCGACTACATCGACGGACTGGGCCGCGAGGCCGGCTTGTATGTATGCCACGACACCACCGCGCCCGGTCCGCTGGCCGTGACGGAGGTGCTCTACAACGTCGGCACGATCTTCGGCATTCCTTCCAGCGTTGCCGGCCAGGATCTCTACTACCCGACAAACATTGCCAGCATGGGAGAGCTGCCGCTGATCGTCATCAGCCACGGCAACGGCCATAATTACCAGTGGTACGACCACATCGGCAATCACATGGCATCTTACGGCTTCATCGTCATGTCGCACGGCAATAACACCGGCCCGAGCTCCGGGCTGTATGCTTCGTTGACGACCTGCGGGCACACGGACGCCTTCCTGAGCCTGCTACCGTCCATCGCCGGCGGCGCACTTGTGGGCCACGTTGATTCGCACCGGATCATCTGGGTCGGACACAGCCGCGGCGGCGAAGGCGTCGCGTTCGCCTACCGCCGCATCAGCGCCCCGGGATCCGACGCCTACACTCCGACCCACTACAGCGCCGACGACATCATCCTGGTTGACAGCATGTTGCCGGTCGACTTCTTCGGGCCCAATCGCACCAACCCGGGCGCGGCAAACTATCACCTGTGGACGGCTGCTGGCGATGGCGACGTGGACGGTTCCGCCGGTTGCGACCTGTGCCAGACGTTCCACATACACGATCGGGCCACGCGCTATCGCGGCTCGACCGTCGTGCAGGGCACCGGGCACGGCTGGTTCCATGACTC
>JAAYXS010000533.1 GCA_012515775.1 Phycisphaerae bacterium | reverse complement strand
TGCGATGTAATACTAACAGGATCGGCGGCCGACCGGCGCGGCAGGCCGGGTCGATTGTGGGCAAGGAGATCACATGAGAGTTGGATTGAGAGCTATTCTGTGCGGTCCTGTTGCAGCGTTGCTGGTAGCGGCGGCGGTCTGTCCGGCGCAAGCAGCCGGAATCGAGCAATTCAAGTTGGCCGGCGCCATTCCGGTGGACGCCACCATGGCCGTCTATTGCCGCGATCATGCGGGCCGGGAGTTCATCGAAGCGCAGTTGCAGCGCGTTTGGAAAACAGTCGAAGCCCAGCACTTTGACAGGGAACTGCGGATTCTGATCAAGTCGTTGTACGAGTCCGGTACGGTGCCGGTGGACGAGGCCGAGCGGCAAAAGCGCGACGAAGCATTCGAGGCGCAATGGCAGCGCTTCGACGCGCTTTTGAAGGCGGTGACATGGTCCGACCTGTTTCAACGCGAAGCCGCTTTCGGCATCAAGATCGGTTTCCCGACGCCCGAATTCGTCGTGATGGGAATGGGACCGCCGGAGCGAACCGCGGCAAACTTCGCCGGGTTGGAGGCGATCCTGGCGGCATTGGTCAGCTTCGCGCCCGAAGGGGCCTTGGTATCGTCGCGGCAGGGGGAAGGCGAAGCGGTCGTCCTCACGGTTGCGCTGGGCCCGGATTCGCCGCTGCCCTTAAGTCTGATGCTGGCGCGGCAAAAGGACGTGTTGATGCTGGGCTTCGGGCAGGTCATGCCCGAGCAAGCTCTGGCGTTACTGCGTGGCGAGCCGGGCCAGACACTGGCGTCGACGGAGCGCTTTCAGTCGGCGCTCAAACACCTCTCGCCCCCGACCGATTCGGTTTTCTTTCTTGATATGACGCGGCTGCTGGGGCAGTTGCGCGGGATGATCGATGCGGCTATCGGAATGGCGGGCCCGGCCGGCGAGCAGCTAGATCCCATGCAACGGGCGCTGCCGGGTAAGTTAGTGGACGCCTTCGACATAGTTGATTACATCGTAACCGTATCTGACACGCAGGGCATGAAGAGCACCACCGAAAGCTGGGTGCAACTGCTCCCGAATGCCGAAAGCAAACCGCTATACCCGGTGGTCTTCGGAAACCGGGCGATCAACGAGCCGCTCAAGTTCATTCCCGAGACTGCTCAAGATTTCAGCGTGTGGGCGGGATTCAACCTGAAGGCGGCTTACGATGCGATCATCACGTTCGTGCGCGACAATGTGCCGAACGGCACGGAACTGCTGACACAATGGGAGACGACCAAAACCACGCTGCCGTTTGACATTGAGCAGGACGTCCTAAGCTGGGTCGGCGGGTCGATGATTACGTTTTCTCTACCGGCCGAGACGGCGTACAAGCCGGGCGGCTGGTTCTTCGCGACCAATGTGACTGACGAGGCCAAGGCTCAGGAGAGCTTGACCCGGCTCTTCGATTGGCTCGATCCGTACCTCAGGGAGCGGCAGAACGGCGCGCTGCGCGACGCCGAGGTTGAGGGCGCCACCGGGTTTAAGACCATCGTTCACCCGATGTTGATAGTCATGGGCAGTGCCGGCCAACCGACCATCGGCATAGCCGAGGGCCAGCTCATCGTCGCCTCCGGTCCGAAAGTGATCTCGACCGCGTTGGCCACGGCCAAGGGCGAATCGCCGAATTTCTCGAAGAACGAGCGCTTCCTGAAGGAGGGGCTGCGGCTTCCACCGGACGTCTGGGCCGCCAGCTTCAGCGACTTGACCAAGCTTGGCGAACAGTGGGGTCAGGCGCTCAAGATGGTGCCGATGATGGGCATGTTCATGCCGTCGATGGGGCAGACCCCCGCGGGACGCGCGCTGATGTCGGCCGCCAGCAAATTGGGCAACGTGGTTCAGGAGATCAATTTCCTCGAGTCATCGTCCTCGGCCTCCACGTTCGACGGTAAAGCCGTTCACGGTAGGGCCGTGTTGAATTATCGCGAGCCGCCGCCGCCGCAGACCCAGCCGGCTCCCGTCGAGGAAGAACCGCCGGCTACAGAAGAGCCGGTGGCCGGCAGCAAGTCTTAGGCAATTGGCCTGAGCATAGGCTCGGGCGAGGATTTCGGTGGGCCGGCGGCATTCCGGGGCGAGCCGCCGGTCGCCGAGGCAACGGCAGTTCCGGCCGGCTACACCGCGCCTTCGCCCGGCTTCAAGACAACGCCTAGCGGGACAACGCCTGACGGGCGATTTCCAGCGGCTCGTCGGAAACGCGATCGGCGCCGGCCGCCTCCAAGTCTGCCCGCGTGCGAAATCCCCAGGTAACGCCAATCGATACGGCCCCCGCACGGTGGGCCGTTTCCACATCCGTGGGGGTGTCGCCGATGAACCAGACTTGTTGTGGCTGCACCTGCATTCGTTCGCAGAGGCGCAGGGCGTACAGCGGGTTCGGCTTTCGCAGGTCTTCTTCGACGTAGCCTTGGATGGCGTCGAAGCTGTCAGGCCAGAAGGCGCGGACGACGCGCACCGTCAGCTCATGCGGCTTATTGGACAGGACGGCCAGCCGCAGGCCGGCAGCCCGCAACTGCTGGACGAGGGCGTCAACCTCGCGGTAGGGGCGCGTGTGCAGGAGCGGCCGGGTCCGGTAACGAGCGCGGGCTAGCTCGGTGAGTCTGGCGGCCAGCAGGGGGTTCGTGTCGCCCAGGAGACGCTGCGCCAGCGTGGGAATGCCCTCGCCCACGAGATAGCGATAATCTTCCACGGGGCGCGGCGGTAGTCCCAAGAGTGCCAAACACTCGTTCAGGGACTCGGCAATGTCCTGTAACGAATCGACCAAAGTACCGTCCAGGTCGAAAATGCATGCTGACGGTCCGTTCGGGGCCATACATCTCCTCAGCCAAAGGCTCTGCAACCCTGAGACCGAATAACAGTATAATGCCGATAGTGACCTGCGCATTGGCGGGCGGGTCACCGACCGCGAGTGATTGGAGCACAAGCATGTTTCTTCGGACCCCGGGCAAACTGCTGTTGGTGGTTGCGCTGGCGGCCTCGGCTGGAGTCGTGCCGGCCAGATCGCAAAGCACCGAGCGTAGCGCCAGGAGCTTCGCCAGCCTGATTAATGTCGATGCTTTGATCGACAACTATCTGCGCTTTGTGGCCCGGAAATACAACCTGACGGAAGAGCAGGATCAATACACCGAGCAACTGGTGCGGGCGCGGGTCGATGACTTTTTGAGCCGGCATTACGACGAGTTGGCAGACCTGGTGGACAAGCTCGTCACGGTGCGCAACGGCGGCGATGTGGCGCCCGAAGAACTGATCGAGTGGGGACAGCGCGTGCAGCCGTTATACATCGAGGCCAAAGGCATAATTATCCAAACCAACGATGAATGGCGCGGCATTCTGACCGAAGAACAGCGCCAGATGCACGACGAGGACGTGCGGCTCATGTGGGAGAGTTTCGCTACGACCGAGGACCAGCTCTCGCGTTTGACCGCCGGCCAAATGAGCGTTGAGGAATTCCGCAATCCGCGCATGGCGCGCCAGGGGCGGTCGCAGGCTGCGCAAGTCCAGCCGATTGCCGGGGTCACCACTTCGACGGAACGCGCCGGTTCGGCGGCCCGGCAGGCTAAGGCGCCCAGCGCGGCCGGCCAAGCTGACCAAGGAGTCAGCCAGAAGCGAGCCGTCGCCAAAGGGGCCGCGGGCGGGGCCGCAGCAGGACGCTCGTCGGCCACCCCGGTGCCGGATCGCGGCTCGAAACGCACGCCGGGTAAACGTTCGGCAGCGGGTGCATCGAGCGCGGATCAATGGGAGCAGTATGTACGGCAGTTCATCGAACGCTACGCGCTTACGGAAGAGCAGGCCAGCCGCGCGAACAAGATCCTGAAAAGCTGCCAATCGCAGCGAGACCGCTTGATGCGCAACCGCGCGGAACAGCTCGAAAAGCTCGACCGCCAGGAGCAGGCCCTGCGTACTTCGGATAACCCCAATAAGGCCAAAGAGCAGGCGGAGATAACCGCGCAGCGCGCCAAGCTGATGGCCCCGATCGACAGCATCTTTGACAAGCAGCTTAAGCCGCGGCTGGAGAAAATTCCCACGCGCGCTCAGCGCGAAGCTGCCGAAAAGGCGCCTGCGGCCGG
>JAAYXS010000532.1 GCA_012515775.1 Phycisphaerae bacterium | reverse complement strand
CAGTGGTGTAATCCACGATGAACCCCGGCTGGGCCGGACTGTGGGCGGTGTTCAGGACGAACAGTTCGGTGTATGGGCTGAAGGCGTATTCGCTCGGCGTGCCGGCGTAAAGCAGGCCGCCCGCGAAGGCCGGCTGGTGCGTCCAGCCGCCGACGACTAGACCGCCGCCGGTCGCAACGTCCGTGTCCCATAGCAGCGTGGCCGACGTACCGAGATCCTGGAAAGCCTGGATTTTCGTGGCCGAACCCGCCCAATCGAGGCCGCCGGCGAGGAAGATGCGGCCGTCAGCGGCGATGACGGGTGTGGAATCGGTGCGTTCGCAGGGCGTGACCCAGGCAATTTCGCCGGTGTCGGCGCGCAGTTTGAATAATCCGCTGTTGTTGCCGGTACCATAGAAGCTGTAGCTGGCGGCATAGAGATAGCCGTCACGGACGGCCACACCGCCGTAGAACGCGGCATACTGCGAATAGCCGGCGGCGGCGACGTCGGTCTGCCAGTGCGGCTCGCCGTTATGGGCGTCGAAGGCGTAAATGACACCGGTTCTAGTGGCGGCGTAAACGTAGCCGTCGTGGTAGGCGGGTGTGGCGCCGCTGGCGCCGGGCAGGCTGACGCTCCAGGCAATTTCGCCCGGTTCGAAGGGATTGATCGTGGCTTCGTAGGGGCTGACGTTGATGGCGTACAGGCGGGCCTGGCTGCCGGCGCCGGAATAGTCGCTGATGAAGACGCGGTCAGCCGGCGGCCCGCCGCTGATCAGGTTGAAGCTGACCGCGGGCGAGGCGTTGACGATGCGCCGCTCTAGCTCACATTGCCAGCGGATCTCGCCAGTTATCATGTCGAGGGCGTGCAGGCGGTATCCGGCGCCGACTATGACGGTGCCGTTGGCGGCATCGACGGCCGGGCTGGACCAGTCGTCGTAGTAGTCCAGGTCCACATCTTGAATCCAGAGTTCTTCGCCCGTCTTGCTGTCGTACGCGAGGACACGCGCGCTGACCGGGGTCCAGCCGGAGAAGCGCCGGCCTTTGACGAAGACGCGTCCGCCGTACACTACGGGCGAGCTGTCGTATACAAACTCTGTATCCGTCGGCGGCGGAGCGATCCAGGCGGGTTCGTCCAGTTGCAGTGGGCCGGCGGGTGCGATCGCGGCACGTGCGCTGTCGCCGGCATAGTGTGTCCAGGGCGCGGCGTTTGCCGTCGTGACCGCAAACGCCAGGAGAAGCAACATTGCGCAGAGCCGGGGTGCGCGGCCCCGAAACGCGCGCCGTGTGCCTCGAACACCACACGTGCGCGCGCTCCGGAGCACACTTCCCTGCAGTCCAGCCCGACACGGACCGGCTCTGCTACAGGCGAATGCGGCCAGCAGAACGCCAATGCTAAGCAGCGAGCTGGGTTCTGGTACAGTGGCGAATGCGTCGAAGGCGATAGGCCCGGCGTTCGGCGGCACATCGATGCGCACGTAGTAGACTTCCGCCAGGCCACTGGCCGCGAGGTCGATGGGGATGCCGCCGCCCGAACCGTTGTAGCGAGCGAGCAACTCCGCATAGGGTGCGCCGATCAGGTCGTCCAGCGTGATCGCCGGATCAACGGGGCGGGTGAAGTCGGTGAGAATGGTACCGGGCGACGGATCTTGCGGGCCCGCGTCCACATAGCCCAGCGTGGGGAACAATCCGCTCGAGTATGACCCGGGCAGTGGCACAAACGTGCTGCCGTCGGCGCTCAGCGATACGTTGAATGGGCTTTCGCCGAAGAGTTCGCCCACCACGCCGTCCGGATACTGCACATCAGCGAAGAAGCTGTTGCAGAACACGAGCAGGTCGACGCCGAACGGATGAGCCGGGTCGTCCGTCAGCGGCTCATCGAATCGCACCGTGATGTGTCCGCCGGCTCCGAGGCTGAGGATTTCGTCGCTACACCAGGCGGGATTGAACGGGGTGACGGCGGCCGGCCAGCCGCCCAATTCGCCCGTATAGCGCTCGGGCGGGCCGAGGACGGTCGCGACCTGGTCATAGCCCGGCAGAGCGTCGCTGCCCGCGCTGTACGAGACGACCGCATCCGCCCAAGGATCGGCGGCCCGAACGCTCCACGCACACACACCTACTAACAGTCCACAGACCACACGCCAGACTGTGCCCCCGCTGCCTCCAAGACGCTGCCGTTG
>JAAYXS010000531.1 GCA_012515775.1 Phycisphaerae bacterium | reverse complement strand
TGCCCTGAATGCGCTTGAGCTTTTCCGCATCGCAGGCGATCTCGACGTAGGTCCAGCGATTCTTGGCGGACACGGTTTGAGCCGGCGTTTCGAAGATCTGATCGTTCGCATCGCGTAATCGAAAAGCAAGATCGAACGATCCCCCGTTGAGCCAGTAAAATGCCGCAATTCGGTCCGCCTGATCGTAGCGGCCGGGATCACGGAGGCGGAAATCAACCACGGCCGAGGCTTCGCCACCAGTGACGCCAATTTCAAGCTGCAAGCAGCTCTGCCCGCGCGCAGGAACAGTGGATCGCTTGAGCGCACACGCGGTGCGCAGCACGTTCTCCACGCTGGCGATGGTGGTGGCGACGGAATCGTCCTCGAAATCGGCGATGGTCGTGACCACTGGCACGCCGTCGGCCGCGAAGCCGGCTGCGGCAAGCAGGAACAGTGTGGACGCCAGGCTGAACAGCGTGCGCGGGGCAAGCCGCAAGAGGCAAGAGCGCTTTACGGCAGCAGGTCGCCCAGTTGCCGAAGACGTTGCGTGTACGAGTGCCGCGCGGAAAGTTGCTGGGCGGTCTTTCCGGCCCGGGCCAAGGTGTGCCCCGGGTCGCGCCGGTAGTCCTGCAAGGCCAGCGCGAGGCTGCGCGGGTCGTTGAAGGTGCGGTAGTCGGCCGCGCGGAATATCGGGCTCAGCCCGGCGGAGAGCGACGCGGGACCGCTTCCGTACAGCAATAGCGGCCAACCGAGCGCACCCGCTTGCACCAGCGCGGGGGAGAGCGGGTCGTCGATGCCCAAAAAGACGGCTGCGATCGGCCGGTAGGGCTTGGCCTGACTCATGAAATCCCAGATGCTGCAAAATGCGATCGCCTCTCTCTCTGAATTGGCCCGCGGTGTCCACCCATGACCGATCGTGCCAAAACCGAAAGCTCCTGACGATAACGCCTGCCGAATTGTTCGTAACAGCGTGGCGGGAATCAAGGTGCGTTCGATCGCCCGCAGGAGCGCGGCGCGAGTTTCGCCTGGAGGCAGACTTAGCCCCACGGCACTTTCGGCGCGTTTCAGCACAATGGAGGCTGAGATAAGTTCCCCCTTAAACCACAGTTGCGCGGCGCAGCGCTGAGCGCTGTTCCAAAGCAGCACGTGTGAAGGTTGTTCGATGCCTGCTCGGGCTGGATCGTCGTCAGGCAAATCCCCCACCAGGAGCACAACGTCTTTCGGTGGAGCGGTCGGATCGCACGGTTGACAGCCCCAGTACCAGTCGAAAACGCGTGTTCCGGCGCGGCACTCGCGGCGCAAAAGGTCAGAAACGTGGGGCGACGCGCCGAGCTTCAGCGCCGAGTTGTCAGCCGCCTTGGCGACCTGATCGCTGCGCAAATGCCATTCGCAGACTGTGGCCCACGCTCGCAATGGCAATTCAAACGGATGGCCTACAGAAACGATGAGGTTGGGCGCAAAACTTGCGAGTCGCTCGGCATGTACCAACGGATGAACATCCTGCGGCCCCGCCACAATGTCGAGAAGAAGGGGCCAATCTAGCTTGCGGGCGGCGTCTTCGAGCGCTCGGGCGGCATGCTGCGCCGCCGGGTCAAGCTGCAGCGCCAGCACGGCCAGGCGGGGAGGACGGGTTGCGGCCGGCGTAGCAGGCGGGGCGGCTGCCAGCTCTTGAAGGCGGCGGGCACGGGCGGCACTCACGGCACTGGCACAATTCGCACAAAACGTTCGGACCTGCTCGAGCCGAGTTTGAGACACCTGGGGCAGACAAATTATCAGCCCTGGTGGGAGAAGGCCCGGATGCGCGGACAGTTGGTGCTCAAGGAAGCCGGGCTCGTCAGCCGGCGGCACGAAAATGACGCGCCCACGCGCGATGTCGCGGGCGTAGTCGGAGCATCGCAAAACGGCGGCCACCGAGCGCAGGTCGTTTTCGAATACATACACGGCGCGGTGCGGCGGCAGCCTGTCCAGCAGAAAGCGCAGCTCTGCCCCGGCAGCCAGCGTAGGCAAGGCCGCGTTCTGCTCGCCGATAACGAGCGCTCCCAGCAATCCCTCAGCCCGAGCCAGCGGCGCCGCGGTTCCGCCCAGCCAAGCCGGATCCTGGGCCGGCTCTTCAATGCGGAACGTAAGCGAGCC
>JAAYXS010000530.1 GCA_012515775.1 Phycisphaerae bacterium | reverse complement strand
CGCGGCTTGTGCATGGCACCCAAGCGACTCTACGGTTGCACTGTGACCGGCTCCGGCGCCGCCGGCGGCTGAAGTTTCGAACGCAGGTGCAGCCGGAATGACTCGCCGATCTTTGCCAGCCGCGCCGACAACGGCGGCGAGAAACCAAAGCGTTCCGCGTCGTGCGGCGCCTGGATTCTGGCCATGCGTTTCCAGCCCTTGTTCATGCCCAGCACGAACAGCGCGGTGGTGAGCGAGCGTGTGCGCACCAGGGTGCGGATGGCGCGCTTCAGCACCCAGTTCTCTTTGGCGGCCAGGTGGCGCAGTTCGTAGATGCTTTCGTCCAGCTCGCGCGAGGTCATTCGCAACGGCTGATAGACGGTTTCGGTGAACGTGTATCGTTCCCAGTCGGCCGGATAGTCAGTCGCCAGCAAGCGGCCCTCCGCACGGAAGCGCTCGTACATTTTCGTGCCGGGCAAGGGCGTCAGGTTGGTGATTTGTATGATGTCCACGCCCATCTTTGTGGCCATCAGAGCCGTGTCCGCGGCCGTCTCGGCGGTGTCTTCGTCAGAGCCGATGATGAAACCGCCGAACACGGAAATCCCGGCGCGGTGAAAGCCGTTCACCAACTCCTGGTAGCGGGCCAGACTATTGCGGTTCAGGACCTTGTGATAGCGCTTCAACGTCTGCTCGTTGAAGCTCTCGAACCCGACCAGCATGCCGCGGCACCCCGCCTTGTACGCCAGCGCCAGCCCGTCCGGGTCATCGCCCATGTTGATCGTCGTCTGGCTGAACCAGAGCCGCTTGCGTCCGTGTTTGATGATGGCGCGCAGCAATTCCTTGGCCCACTCGGCGTGCTGTCGGCCGACGCCGAAAAAGTTGTCGTCCACCACGAAGATGAATTTTTCCGGGGTCCGGTTCCATTCGTCCAGGATGTCCGCGATCCGCCGGCGGCGAATGTGCGAGCCGTTGAACTGCGTCACCGAGCAATACTCGCACCCCACCGGGCAGCCACGCGACGTTTGCAACGCTGAGACGTCGTAGCGGCCGTTGACCGGCCTGAGCGTCTGGCGGGCGCGTCCCAGGCCGGTGGCCTCCAAGTCCGCGAGGCGGCCCTGATAGCGCGACTGAAGGCGTCCGGCGGCCGCGTCGCGCACGATCTGCGGCCAGATTTCGTCGCACTCGCCGATGGCGACCGAATCAAAGTGCAGCGCGGCCTCATCGGGACAGGCGGAGGCATGCGGTCCGCCCAGGATCGTGGGAATCCCCTGCTTGCGCGCGGCGGCGGCGATCTCGTAAGCGCGGGTGGCGCCGCTGGTGTACGAGGTCAGGGCCACCAGGTCATAGTTGCTCCGGGTCAGGTGCGTGTCGGTGAACTGGGGGCCGAAAACCTCGTCGATCAGATGCACCTCATGGCCATCGGGCACCAGCTCCGCCAGGACCTGCAATCCGAGTTGTGGGATGTACGAGCCGACGGTGTGGTAGCCCTGTGATCGCCGAGTTATGGGGTTAACTAATGCTATGCGCACTGTAAATCCTTTACTGGGGGGCGGCCGCTTTGAGCCCATTGTAAGGAAGCTATCCGGTTTCAGCCATCTGCGATCAGCCTGAATATTCGCGGCCGTGAGTTATCGCGCCCGGCCGGTTTTTGCGCTCCGACCGGACAAGTCGTGCCGCAAACTCTCCGATGAAAAAGCTGAGGTTGCATAATCGCTTCGCACACTGTGGGCGTGAGGGCGGCCATGGCGCGAGCGCACGTTGAAACCATACTCGCCCACGAGAGCGTGCCGGCGAGCCTTAAAGAGGCGATCAAGCGAACGGGGGCTTGGGCCAGCTTTAGACCATTATCGCAGGCGCTACGCGGCGGCGTCTCCCCACGGGCCGACGCAATAGTCGTGATCGTGCCGGACGACATGCGCCCCGTGGAGCATGGTCTGCGCGTGCTCTTCGACCGCTTGGCCGACTGCCCGCGCGCCGTCCTGGTGATGCAACCCGGGAGCGGAGTACCCGCCCAACTCGACCATCCGGCCACGGTGCCGGTCACCTTCGGCTCGGCCTTGGGGGCCGACGAGCTGGCCAGCCGGCTGGCAACAATGGTCGACATGCGCCCCTCACTCGATTCGCTCCATCGCAGCATGCTGGCCAACCGCCAGCAGGAAGAAAACGCCACCGCGGCCTACGAGCGCCAACTACGCCTGGCACGCCAGGTACAACGAGAGTTCATTCCCGAGAACCTGCCCAACTTCGGGCCGGTTAAGTTCTCGGCCTTGTTCCGCCCCGCGGAAGTCGTCTCGGGCGACATGTATGACATTCATCGCTTGGACGAAGAGCACGTCGCCATTGCCCTCGCGGATGCCACGGGGCATGGAATACCGGCCGCCCTGCTGACGGTGTTCGTCAAGCGCGCCCTGCGCGGCAAAGAGATTCACAACGGCAGTTACCGCCTGCTGCCGCCGACGGAAGTGCTGGAGCGGCTGAACGAGGAATTGCTCGAGGCCAACCTGTCTGAGTGCCGCTTTGTGGCGGCCACGTATGCGGTGCTGAACACGCGGACCATGGTGCTTGAACTGGCGCGCGGCGGAACACCGTACCCGATCCTGCGCCGCCGCGACGGCCGGCTCGAGTTGTTGCGGCCGGCCGGCAGCGTTATTGGCGTATTGCCGGGTACGCGTTATCCGTCGCAGCAGGTCCAACTGGCCCCCGGGGATTCACTGGTGATCTGCTCGGACGGGGTGGAAAGCGTGACGGCGCCGCAGATATCAACGACGGCTCTAGCCGAAACATTTTCGCGCGCCGCGGCGGCCGTGAGAGCGGGAACCGCGCGCGAGCGGCGCCGCGCCGCCGCCTTGGTTGGGGCCGCCGCTTGTGAGGACAACGGGTGCTTCGGCGCCGCAAGCTCAACGACCGCCGTGGCGGAAATCGCGGAGGAGCCCGCCGATTCAAGCGGCGACGCGCTAACCGGCATCGAGCGTCCAGGCCGGCGCGCATCGCGCATGGCGCCCGACGAAGCCATGCTTGCCTCCGCCTGGTGCGCGACGTTGCGGGGCGAAGGCCCGCAGGCGGCGCTCCAACAGCTCACCGTCCGTTATGACTCGCTGCGCCGCATGGGTTATCCGCTCGATGATCTGACCGTGCTCACCCTTCAAATACAGCCCTGAGCCGGCGTCCAGCCGGACCGTCTTCGAGCGGGGGGGTAGGCGATGTAACTAAGAGTCTACCGCTGTAACCGGAGGTGACCGCATTTCGAAAGAGCCTTTTCAGCGGGCGACTCGCCCTGTATGCTGTCCGGCCTACGTAAACGACCGTGGGGGCCCTGCGGCCGGCGCGTTGCCTACAAAAGCGATGGCGGGCTACTTGCCGCGCCTGAACGAGAGAGAACCCGAACATGCAAAATATTGTTTACCTGGACAATGCAGCGACCAGCTTTCCTAAGCCCGACAAGGTGCTTACCGCCGCCCGTGATTTCTACGCCGCCTTCGGCGTCAATCCCGGCCGCACTGGCTGCGACCTATGCCTGGCCGCCGAACAAATGATTCTTCAGACGCGCAAACGCCTGAGCGCCTTTTTCAACCCCAGCGCAGTTGCCGCGGGCAAGCCGAAGGACCCCAAGCGCCTGATCTTCACGCTAAACGGCACGATGAGTTTGAACCTGATCGTCAACGGTATGGTGGGGTCGGGCGATCACGTCGTGACGACGATGGTTGAGCATAATTCGGTCATCCGGCCGGTGAACCACCGGGTGCGCGACGCCGGCGCGAACGCCACCTACGTCGTGCCGGACGGCGAGGGATACATCGACCCGGAGGACATCCGCAAAGCCATCCGGCCCAATACCAAGTTGGTAATCGTCAATCATGCCTCAAACGTCACGGGCGTCGTGCAGGACGTGCGGGCGATCGGCAAAGTTTGCCGCGAACTCGGCGTGCCTTTGGCGGTGGATACGGCTCAGACAGCCGGTGTGCTGCCGATCGACATGACCGAGTGCAACATCAGCTTCCTGGCATTCACCGGTCACAAGGGGCTGCTGGCGCCGACCGGCACGGGCGGTATCTGCGTCGCGGATGACGCGGAAATCCGAGGGACGATATATGGCGGCACGGGCGTGCGCAGCGCCGACCCCTACCACCTCGAGGAGTACCCGTATCGGCTTGAGGCCGGCACACAGAATCTGGCCGGCATCGCGGGATTGTCGGCGGGCCTGGATTGGCTTGAAGAAAACGGGATGGACAACGTCCGCCGGCACGAGATGGAGCTGGTGGCCGAGTTGCAGAACGGGTTGGCGGAGATTCCCGGCGTGAAGATCTGGGGCACGAAGCGGCTCGACCGGCGTGTGGCCACCTTGTCAATCACGGTCGCCAATTACGACCCGAGCGACGTGGGCACGATCCTGGACGCCGAACACACCGTGCTGACGCGCACGGGACTGCACTGCGCGCCGCTGATTCACGATCACATGGGCTCGTCCCCGCGCGGCACGGTACGATTCTCCATCGGGCCTTACAACACGCGCGAGCATGTGGCGGCGGCCATCCGCGCTGTTGAACAACTGGCGGCCGACCGCCCGGCTACGACCCAGGTACAGGGCTGCAAGTTATAGCGTGACGGTTGCCCCGGCGCTTGCCTGCGGCCGACGTGCCTCAAGCGATTTCTCCCAGGCCGCGTTGAGGTTTCTCACCGGCCACATCGAATGTGAGCCGTTTTCGCTCATCGGCGCATCGGCCAGGCCGCTCGCCGCCGGAATGTGCACGCACTAACATTGTCGTTTTCGAGGAGCACGCATGAGCGAGATCGTTCGCACGCGCTTCGCGCCGTCGCCGACCGGCTATCTGCACATCGGCGGGGCGCGGACGGCCCTTTTCAATTATCTGCTGGCCCGCCGCCTGGGCGGAAAGTTCGTGCTGCGCATCGAGGACACCGACCAGACGCGCAACATCGAGGCGGCCGACCAGAAGCTGATGGAAGACCTGCGCTGGCTGGGCCTGCAATGGGATGAGGGTCCCGAGGTCGGCGGCGAGTTCGGGCCTTATCACCAGGGGCAACGCCTGGAACTCTACCGCGAGCGTGCCAAGTACCTGCTCGAAACCGGCCACGCCTACTATGCCCTCGAAACGCGCGAAGAGCTGGAGCAGATGCGGGCCGCCGCGCGCGCCCGCGGTGAAAAGGGCTTTCGCTATCCCCGCCCGCAGCGCTTCCCGACCGAGGCCGAGGCCGAACAGGCCCGCCGCGCGGGGCGCCCGGTCGTCATACGCTTCAAGATGCCCGATCGCGACTTCACGGTGCCTGATCGCATCCTGGGCGACGTGCACATCGCCGCCAGCGAGCTGAGCGACTTCGTCATCATCAAAGGCGATGGTTGGCCCACCTACCACTTCGCGGTCGTCGTCGACGACGCCGCCATGCACATCACGCATGTCCTGCGCGGCCAGGAACACCTCATGAACACGCCGAACCACATGGCCCTGCAAGAGGCTTTCGGCTATCCCGTCCCGACCTACGCCCACCTGCCCATCATCTTCAACATGAACGGCACGAAGATGAGCAAACGCGAGAAGGACAAGGTGGTGCGCGACGCCGCCAAAGCAGCCGGACTCGACGAACAAAAAGTGATGGAACTGGCAGGCGTGGCCGATCCGCAGCTCGTGCGGCTGTGGCGCGCCGGCGAAACGCAGCTTCCCGGCGACGCCCTGGCCCGGCTGGCAAAGAAGCTCGCGGTCCACGTGCCCGAAATCGAAATTCACGACTTCCGCAAGAGCGGCTATTTGCCCGAGGTGCTGGTCAACTTCATCGCGCTGCTGGGATGGTCGCCCGGCGACAGCCGCGAGAAGTTCACCCTGAACGAGCTGTGCCGGGTGTTCACGTTGGAGCGCGTCGGCAAGACCAATGCTCGCTTCGACCGCGACAAATTGCTCGCGTTCAACACGATGGCCTTCGAGGCCGCCGACATGCCGCGCAAGCTGGCCGCCTTCCGCGATTGGCTCAGCGTGAATGAGCCGGGCCCCATGACCGGGCTGGATGAGGCCACGCTGGTGCGCGTCCTGGAAGCCTGCCACGGCTTCCGCACGTTCGAGGATGTGGATCGCAAAGCCGGCGTGCTGTTCGCTGCCGACGACGCGTACCCCTACGATGACAAGGCGGTTCGCAAGTGGCTGCTCAAGAACGAGGCCGCAGGCTTGAAAGTCGTGCGGGATTTGAAAGCACTGCTGGCCGCCGCCACGGATTGGTCGTCGGCCACGCTGGACGACCTGATCCGCCGCTATGCGGAGCAGCACAGCCTGGAGCTGGGCAAAGTGGCCCAGCCGCTGCGCGTCGCCGTTACAGGCACGACCATCAGCCCGCAGATTTCCGAAACGCTCGGACTGCTCGGCCGCGAACGCACGCTGGCCCGCATCGAGCGCGCCGTGCGCGTGGCTGAATCACTGGCCGCCTGAGCCCGGTATACAATGCCGCGACATACAGGCAAAAGGAGCGCGAATGACCGGAGTTTCTGTATGTGATATGCGGCGCTATGCGACCGGCCTTCTATGCGCGGCCGGCCTGGCGCTGCTGGTGGGTTGCAGTGGCACGCTGGCCGGGCACTGGCGCATGGTTGAGGTTCAGCCGAACCGGCAAGTCTTCTGCATCGATGACGTTACGTTCTCTCGTGACGGCAGCTACAGCGCGACCACCACGCTCAAGGGCAAGACGCTGCAGGAATCCGGGCGGTACAAGTTCAACGGCTTTGAGGTCACTTTTTGGCCCGACGCCGGTGGCTGCCGCCAGTATGACGCCCTTCTGAAATTCAACGAGCTGGAAATACTGGACGCGAAGCAGACCCCGAAGCAGATGGTAATATTGAAAAAGGACTGAGGGCAGGCAGGCACTCAAGTCCCGCCCGTCGGGTGCAAGGTCGGGTGCCATGCCCAAGCTGTAAGCGCGGGCATGCCTGTACAATGCGGTCACTATGGTGAATCAAGGACCACCCAAGATGAATCCGCCAACCGGAAACCGCATAAGGCGTCACGTAATCTACTCGGGTCGCGTCCAGGGCGTCTGCTTTCGCGCCATCACCGAGGGAATCTCCGCCCGTTACGACGTTACCGGCTTCGTCCGCAACTTACGGGATGGGACGGTCGAACTGGAAGCCGAAGGGTCAGCCGCCGCCGTGGACGCCTTCTTGGCGGAAATCGCGCGGCACTTCCAGAACAACATCACCCACGCACAAGTCTCGGATATTTCGCCGCGGAACGACGAAGCCGATTTCCGCATCCGTTACTAACGGCATCCCAAAGGGCTAATCTCGGCGCGCTCCGCCGCGAATGCCCTACACGCGCCAGCCCTCACGGTAAGTCTTGCTGATGTACTGATTCGCTTCCGGCAGGTTCGGCACGCGCAAATTGGCCGCATCCCACTCGATACGCCGCCCGGTCCGCAGCGCCACGTTGCCCAGCAGCACGGCCTCCGTGAAGGGGCCCGCGTACGCGAAGTTGGATTTCGGGAAATCCAGCGGCGCCTGCCCCATCGCGGCCATCACCCATTCCTCAACGTGTCCCGGCGAGCGCTCGAGCATCTGCGGCGGCTTGCCGATCTGCTTCATCAGCGTCTCCGGAATGATGCGCGGGCTATCCAGGTAGTCGCCCGTAATCAGCAGCGCGCCTTTCGTGCCCAGGAATAAGTTGCCCGTATCCGGCAAGCGCCGCTCCAGCTCCAACGCCTCCGGACACCGCGGCTTCAATCCGCCGTCGTACCAGTACGAGATGAACGCCGGCCGGCTCGCCGTCGCGGGGAAGTACCAGCGCAGCATCGAGCACGTGGGAAACGCCTCGTCCGTAATGGGCGTGGCCGCGATCGGCTCCACCCAGGCCGGCGAACCGGGGTCCAACACCGCGAAAATCCCGTCCATCGTATGGCAGGCCATGTCGCCCAGCGCCCCGCACCCAAAATCCCACCAGCCGCGCCAGTTGAACGGATGGTAGGGCCCGGCGTCCTTCCCCGGCGCCGGCCCTTTGAACGGCCGCAGCGGCGCCGGTCCGAGCCAGCAGTCCCAGTCGAGGCTTTCGGGCACCGGCT
>JAAYXS010000529.1 GCA_012515775.1 Phycisphaerae bacterium | reverse complement strand
TGCGCATTTTCCCGGATGAGGCCGGGAAGATGAACCTTGATGTGACGCAGGTTAAGGGGGACGTGCTGCTGGTCAGCGCGTTTACCGTCTATGCCGACGCGCGTAAGGGGCGGCGGCCGTCGTTCGATGCTTCCGCCAGCGGCGAAGTGGCCGAACCGCTTATCAGCGCGCTGGCCGGCGCGCTCCGCGGCTTCGGACTGACGGTCGGGAACGGCCGCTTCGGAGCGCATATGCTGGTCGAATCGGTCAATGACGGGCCGATCTGCATCCTACTAGACTCGCGCCGCACCTTCTGAGCAGAGCCGGGGCGCGGGGCGAGCTGAGCAGAGCCGGGGCGTGTCGCCCCGGAATACCTCTGCTACTTGCCAGCCGCCGTAACCAGAGCCATCAGTCCGCGCAGGTTCTCGAACTCGTAGTCCGGCACATGGTTGCCCACATCGTGAATGCGGTGGGCACGGTTCACCCAACCGCTGCGCAGTCCAGCCGCCAGTGCGCCGCCTACGTCACTGTGCAATGAATCGCCCACGTGAATGACGCGATCGCGGCGCCAGCCCGTGCGTCGTAACGCTTCGGCGAATATCCGCGCCGCCGGCTTGTAGCAACGCACGTCTTCGGAGGTGACGATGTACGGAATTTCGATGCCGTGCCGCGCCAGCGCCGCTTCGATGTCCGCGCGGTCCGCATTGGAGACCAGGCAGATCGGCACCTTACACTTGCTAAGAAAGTCGAGCGCCTCCGGCTGGAGCGGCGGATCGCGCCAATAGGCCGTCAAAGCGCGGGCGAAGGGATAGGGGTCGAGGTCCACCCGCAGCTCGAGCATTGTTTCGCGCAGGGTCCGCGCCTCGACCTCAAAGAGGTTGCAGAACTGCCCGTCGTTGCAGCACTCCAGCGCCGCGAAGTAACGCACACCCCACCGAACGCTCAGCTCGACGGCCGAAAGCGGCACGCCGGTAAGCGCGACGACCTCGGCGCACACGCTCTCCACCGCCGCCCGGTCTCCGGCGGTGAGCGTGCCATACATGTCCAGGAAAACGCCGTCGAGCTCTGGCAAACTAGTCAACTTGCGTTCACGTATCGGCCTGCAACTGGCCGGCCGGCTCCACTAATCCCTCTTGATAACATGCCCGACGTACATATCCACCATCAGCAGTGACGGGCCCGCGAGCTTCGCCACGTCGCGCAGCCGCAACATCGAGGCGACCTCTTCCACTTGCTCCTCGACGAACCAGTTCAGGAACGCGCGCGTCGCGTAGTCCTTTTCGCCGTCGGCCAGCTCTACCAGGCTGTGTATTTGCGCCGTCACGCGCCGCTCGTGCTCCAGGGCCGCTTCAATGGCCGCCAGCACCGAATCCCACGCGTGCGGCGGCTGCGGGACGCCCTGCAGCTTTACCGTCCCCTCGGCTTCCAGCAGGTAATCCAGAATTTTCAGCGCGTGCCCGCGCTCCTCATCCGCCTGCTTGCGGAAATACGTAGCAAGCTGCGAAAGGCCGAGCCCGTCAAACATGCAGGCCATCGACAAATAGGTGTGCTCGGCGTTGAACTCGTTTGTAATCTGCTCGTTCAGTTTGGCATTCATCGGCTCGGATATTGCCATCTCTCACCCTTTCAGTTAACGGGAGTTTAGCCCTGCGTCGTCCGCGACCTGCCGCTCGCCGCGCGGTCGCGCGTAACCTTTTCAGACAGGCGATTCTATGACGTTACTGTTGGTTCAGCCAATTCATTTGCGACGGCCGATGTGGGCGACCATAAGTCGCGTGCGGGCAGCGACTTGCGCCGGTCTCGCGCGAGCGGAACATGTGATGGCGGCCGTGACGCCGGACTGTCAATGTCCGTGCGCGCTCCCGGCGGCGCCTGCCCGCAGTTGTCCAACGCGCGCCGGTCGGCTGTGCAAGTGACTTGGCCAGCGGATGCCGGGTGCGGTGCGC
>JAAYXS010000528.1 GCA_012515775.1 Phycisphaerae bacterium | reverse complement strand
ATGACCTCGCGGCGGCGTGGGCGTGTGTCGAAGTCCACCAGCACGATTTGCTGCCAGGTGCCCAGCGGCATGCGCCCGTCGATGACCGGCAGAGCCAGTGACGGCCCGAGCGCTGAGGCGCGCACATGCGCGTGGCCGTTGTCGTCGTGCCAGGTTTCCTCGTGCTTGTAGTAGGCATCGCGCGGTGCCACACGCTCCCAGAACGCCTTCAGGTCGTGCGTCAGCAGGCCGGGTTCGGCCTCTGTGGTTGTGATGGCCGCTGTTGAACCCACTACGAAGACCACCAACAGGCCCTGCTGCACTGCGGATTCGGCGACGATTTCGGCCACTTGGCTAGTGATGTCAAGCACTTGCGAGTCGCCCGTGGTGGCGACTGTGAACCGGCCCGAATAAGTCATGTCGACCTCCGTCACGTGGCGCGCGCAACAGTCGCTCGAACACCCCCCGCTCGAAGCCTGCCGTTAGCCGCCGGTCCACCGGCTTCTCTCGGAGCCTACTCCAGGTATCCCAACTCGGTCAGCCGCTCTTCGAGGATGCGTCGATCGCTGTCGCTGTAAACTTCGACCGCCTCTTCCACAGCCTTCTTCAGCGGCGGCTCGCGTTCGATGACCGGATCGGTGGTAAACGCCTCGCGAATGACGCGGCCTTCCATGTCTACCGGCACGCGCAAGCCCAATGCCGCCAACATCGTTGGCGCGATGTCGATTATGCTCGCTTCGGTGCGCTGTCCGTGGCGCACGTTGGCGCCGCCCAGGGCCAAAATTCCTTCGTCGCGGTGCGTGCCTTCCAGCCGGGCCGATTTACACCAGCGCACCGGCTGGCCGCCCCGAATCTTGCGAATCACCGCCAGGCCGGGGTTCGGCGCCAGCAGCAAATCGGGAAGGTTCGGGTTCTCGCCCCGGTCGCAGTGATACAGGGTTTCCGTCTTGTATACGTGCGGGAAGATGCGCACCTCGCGCCCGCTGCGGTCGCGCACCGACGCGCTGCGCAGCCGTTCAATCAGTTCGTTGCGCAGCGGCTCGTAATCGGCCGGCTCGACGATGCCGTGCGGCCCGCGGCCTTTCAGGTTGATGTACAAATAGCCGTAGATACCGGCGTGCATGACACACGCCCGCGTGCGCGTCCAGTCGACCGCCAGCTCGCGCTCGATGCCGCGGCTGCCCTGCTCAAAGCGGGTCGCCTTGCCCTTGGTAAAGCGATGCCACCAGTACGCGGCGCGCGTGTTGGCCTGCTGCCAGGGGCTACGCAGGGCCAGGTAGCCCCAGCGCTTCAGCAGCAGGTTCGGCTGGGCCTTGCCGTCCAGGCTGCCGTGCCCGTGGTCAGACATGATCAGCACCGTCGCGTTGTTCCGCTCGGCATACTCGAACATGCGGCCGAGCACGTCGTCCAGGCGCGTGAAAACGCGGGCGGCCAGCTCCGCCTCGCGCGGGAAGTTGCCGGCGGTTTGCGGGTCGAGGTACTTCCAAGCCTTGTGCTGGAGATTGTCGACCAGCTTCATGACCGTCATCAGCACGTCCCAGCCGTACTTGTCGCCGCAATAAGTCGTGAGGCGATAGCCCTGTTCGAAGCTGTTGGCAATGTACTCCAGGTTGGTTTCGAGCACGTCCTGCCCGCCGAGGGCGCGGCGCTGCCAGTTGGTGCGGTAGTTGTAGTTCGGGATTTGCTGGAAGATCTCCTGCTTCAGTTCGCGCGGATAGGTGAATTCGGCGTCAATGCTGGGGGTCTCGAAGCCGCTGATCATAAAGCCGTTGATCGGCTTGGGCGGGAACGTCATGGGCACGTTGATGCTGCCGACCCGCAAACCCTTTTCGCTCAGCAGCTCCCAAATCGTCTTTTCCTCGATCTGGTAAGTGCTGTTGAACGTCAACTGGTGCTGGAAGACGTCGTACTTCTCGAAATCGAGAATGCCATGCTGCCCGGGCCCTTTGCCGGTCATGAAGGTCGTCCAGGCCGCCGGCGTTATCGGCGGTTGCGTCGAGTGCAGCACGCCGGCCGTGCCCTGCTCGATGAACCGCTTGAGGTTCGGCATGCGGCCGGCGTTCATCAGCGGATCGAGCACGTAAAACGTCGCGCCGTCCAGGCCGATGATCAACAGCCGGTCGGTCAGTGGTTTCAGGGGCCGGGGCGCCCGCGACTGCGCCGCCGGGCCGGGTACATCCGCAACGGAAACTTCTGGCTGCATCCTCTCGGCTCCTCGCCGGCCATGCCGGACATGAAGACCCGTGTTCATGCTGTAACGAAAAAACCGCGCCTTTTGGGCTGCCGCGACGGAAACTCGTCGCCGCGGACCGGCTGCTCAGCATACCCTGTTTTGGCCGCCGAATCATCCTGCTGGACGAAAAACGGGACCGTGGCCTTGGGGGCATTCGACAGAACGCGTCGAAGCTGGAAAAATGCGGGCATGTCCGAAATGCCGCGATGGCTGGCCGAGAATCCCGTGGATTTTGCCGCGATCGATTGCGCGCCGCGCGCCGCGCTGCGGGCGCGGCTGGACATTGCTGAGGACCAGACCGCCATCCTCGTCCTGTCGCCGCTGACGGGCGCCGCAGGCGCTGAATACGCCGTTTGGGCGACGCTGTTGCTCGAGAAAGTGCGGCCCGAGGTGCGTCTGATCGTTCCCGGCCCGGGTGAGGAGAATCGGCGCATTCGCTACCTGGTGCGCTCATGCCGGCACCAATACATGATGCGTCTGGCGGAGGAGTTATCGCTGGCGGAACTGGTCGCCGCGGCGGACATCGCGGCGTTCCTCCCGATCGCCGCCGTTCCCCTGACCGGCCTGGCTTGGGCCATGGCGGCGGGCCGGACCATCGTGGCCAGCGCGATGCCGCCGGTGACCGCGCTTCTGGAAGCCGGCCGGACGGCATGGTTATGCCGGCCGCGCGATCCGCAGGACGGTGCCCGATACATGCTCAAGGCTTTGGATCAGCCGGCTGTTTCCGCACGCCTGGCCGCGGCGGCGCGTGAAAAAGCGCTCGCGTTGTTCTCGGCGCCGAGCATGGTCAAGCCTACGAACTGTAATGGCGCTTGAGCTCGGAGGCGTAATGTCGCCCGAGGTCGGCGGAATGTTGCTCGAGCCAGTCGCTCAGACGCGTTTTGCCGGTGGGGGGCTGGCTTGATACGAGCAGGTTTGCCATCAGCCCGTGCAGCTCGTCGCGCGTGAGCATGACGTCGCCGAGCGCCAGCCCACTCATTTCTGCCGCCAGCAACGCGATGCTCGGCGGAGCATGCGTTATGTGGGCCCGGGCGCCAACCTTGCCCGCGATCAGACGCACCAGTTCCTCGAACGTGAAAATCTCCGGACCGACTGCGTCCACCGTGACGTTCGCGGTCCCCTGAGCGGCGCTGACGGCGATTTCAGCCACGTCCTCGACGCACACGGGCTGGATGCGGTACTTGCCGTCACCGGGAATGGCGAACAGCGGAACATGCCGCAGCAGCCAGGCGATGTTATTAATCAGGATGTCTTCGTTGCCAAAGATTACGGTGGGGCGCACGATGGCCGGCGGAACGCCCAAGCCCGCGAGGAATTCCTCGAGCAGCCCCTTGCCGCGGAAGTACGGCAACGGCGACTGGGATGAGGGGTTAGTGATACTGATGTGGACGATGCGTTGAACGCCGGCCTCTTTCGCGCTCGTTAGCAGGATGCGGCTGTTCTCAACTGCTTGCTCGAATGTCAGGGGACCGCGCGGGAAGCGAATCCAATAGGTGTTGTACAGCGTGTGTGCGCCCGCCATGCTGGCCGCCAGCTTCTCGGGGTGCGAAAAGTCGAGCGGCGCGATCGTCACCTGGTCGCCGAACGGGTTCTCGGGTGGTGGGTGATTGGTCAGGGTAAGCAGACGCCGCCCCTGCGCGAGCAGGCGCCGCGCGATGTACTTGCCGGTGTAGCCGAACGCGCCGGTGACGACGTCGAAATCGGATTGCATTGCGCGCCTCTCGTTTCAGT
>JAAYXS010000527.1 GCA_012515775.1 Phycisphaerae bacterium | reverse complement strand
CGTCGTAGGGCTGGGCTCTCGCTGTTGCTGGGCCTGCTGTTGCTGTTCGGGGCCGGCGGTGACCGCGGGCGCGCGCGGCTTGGGCTGCTGCACGTGCGCCGGCACTGGAACGGGCACGACAGGTACCGCGTCGGGGGGCTGGGGCGCGGTGGGCTCGCACATGTCGCCCGATTGGGACGATCCCAGTACAGCAGTTGTTGCGTCGGGTTCGCGGTCGGTCACTTGATTCCCGTGGCGCGCAGAGAAACAGGTCGATATCGAAACCTTACCACAAGCATCGGCGCACAACCGATGCGCCTCCAATACGGGGTGCGCCGGCTCCGCTGGCCGCGTTTATCGGGTCGCTTGTTTTGGGGCCTTATGGAGCCGCGCTTGTCACCGAACTTATCGCAGTGACCGCCCGGCGCCGGGTGGGTGTCGAAAATTGTAAGGCGCCGGCAGAGCGCGCATCAGAAAGGTCCGTCTTATGCTTTAATCCGAAAGGGGAGGTATGGACGCGCGCGGCTGAGCCCTGCGGCGGCCGGATTGGGAACGGCGCTATGAAATGGCCCCTGGTGTTCTGGTTCGCACTCGCCAGCGTGTGTATTGCGCGAGCGGGCGATAGGCTGGACCGGGCGCTTTCACACGTTCCCGAGGAAAGCGCGCTCATAATCGTCGCACCCAGCCTCGACAAACTGGTCAGCGGTTTGGCCGAATTTGGCGGCAGCATCGGGGTTGAAAGGCTGCGCACACTGGGTCCGGCGAAACTCCTGAGCGAATTGGACGTGCTGGAGCGCATAAACGGGCTGGATCCCGCGGGACCGCTCGTGATAGCGCTCGAGCCGACCCGACTGAGCCCGCTGCTGGTATGCCAGGTACTCGACGCCGAAGAGTGGCGTACGGCCTCCGGCGCGCAGCCGGCGGATGGGGAGCTGTGGCGGGTGCAGATGTTCGGCGAACCGGCCTACGCCGCCAGCGCGGGCAATCTGCTGATCGTGGGGGACGAACCGGACGCGGTGCGTTCGGCGCTGCGCGGCAGCTTTGATTACGCGGCGCGGTTCGGGCCGCGTGCGCGGGCGTGGTTGTCGGACCATCAGCTCGTGGTCGCGATCCGCGTGCCGCCATGGACCGGCCTCATCTCGCCCATGCTGGGCGCGGGACGTACTTCGCTGCAGTTAAGCATGATGCTCGCCGGGCAGCGCGACGAGAATCTGCTGCGTGTGGTGGGCTGGCTTTTCGAGCAGGCCGAGCAATTGCTGGGCCAGGTCGACACGTACACGGCGGCGGTGCGCATCGACTCGGCCGGGGTGTTTTTTCGGGACGCGTTGAGTTTCGCGCCGGACAGCGCGGCGGCAGCGTACCTGAAGAAAGTGATTAAGACGGATCGCGACCTGCTGCGCGGCCTTGTGGATGACGAGACTGTTTTTGTTTTTGCGCACGAGTGGGAACTCGAGCC
The DNA here is from genome assembly GCA_012515775.1 of Phycisphaerae bacterium. Taxonomy (GTDB): domain Bacteria; phylum Planctomycetota; class Phycisphaerae; order UBA1845; family Fen-1342; genus JAAYXS01. The sequence continues at coordinate 911 of JAAYXS010000527.1, read as the reverse complement.
GGGCACGGAAGGCCTGAATACGGCGGTGGTCGCAGCGCTGCTTGGGTCGGGAACGCTGCGGGAGCGTCTGGGGGAAGAGAAGTTCCTACCGGGATACGAGGCTCTGCTGGCAGCCTATAACGACATCAGCGGCAGTTGCACGGCGGTAAGCGCGAGGCCGGCCGAACCGCTGCTGGTATTCAGTGCGGTGCAGTTTTCGTCTCGACCGCAGCAAGTCCTGAGTAACATGCGGTTGGCATACGAGACGATGCCCGAATTTCTGAGCGCCCTTGGGGGCGGGGCAAGCGCGGATGTCACCTGTCGCGCGGAGCGGATTGAGTCAATCGACGCGTTTGCCTGCGAGGTGTCCTTTGCCGCCCCGGATGAGCAGTCGCGTCGCGCGATCGAAATGCTGTACGGTCGCACCCTGACCACTTACTACGCCGCACAACCGGTCGGCCTGGTCTCGGCCACCGCCTCCGCAGAGCGGGCGGCGGCGCAGCTCGTGCGAATGACGTCCGGCAAAGGGCGGCCGCTGGCGGAAAACCCGCGCGTGCGGCAAGTGTGGGCCCGCCTTTCGCCGCGCCCGCAAGTGCTGCTGCTGTTGGATGCGGCGCAGGCGCTGGATCTGGTGCTGCGCGCGGACCGGTCCGGGCGAACCGGAACCACGGCGCCAGCGCCGGATACGTCGCTGCCGCTGGTGGCCTATGGAGGCTACCTGCACGGCCGGACGCTGTGCAGCGAGTTGTGCGTGCCGGCGGAAGCGGCGAAGCAGATCGTGAAGACTATTCGGTCGCAGAAGGATGCGGCCCGCGGGCCGGGGCGCCAACCTTGATCAGCCGCCACGGTTTTGAGCCGCCTGCCGTTGCTCACCCAAGGCCCGCACTCGTTCAGACTCTTCGAAGTTGCCGCTGAGCCGGAGAATGTCGGCT
>JAAYXS010000526.1 GCA_012515775.1 Phycisphaerae bacterium | reverse complement strand
CACGCTGTGAGGCCGGCACTGTGTTGCCCGGACAGCCGGCTGACAAGGCCGGTGTGCGCGCCGGCGACGTGATCGTGCAGTGGGGCACGATTCCCAATCCGGTGTTCACGGAAATCGTGGAAACCATTCAGGCGAACGTCGATCGGCCGGTTCCGGTCGTGGTCGAGCGAAACGGGAAGCAGATCGACCTGGTCGTCATGCCGCAGCGGCCCTTTCACCTGGTAGGCACGCCCAAGGCGCAGGTCGGTATCGCATTTGTGAACGAGGATGCCCGGCCGATCGTCGCCCAAGTGGCCGACGGCAGTCCGGCGAGCGCTTTGAAAATGCCGCGCGGCTCACAAATCCTGGAGGTAGCCGGCACGCCGACCGGCACGTGGTTTGACGTACTGCACGCTCTGCGTGCGGCGGCGGGACAGACGATTACGGTGCGTTACCGCACGGGCAATGTCGAGGCCGAGGGACGGATGACAGTGCCCTCGAGCGTGGTCGATGCCCTGAATTTGCCGCCGCTGGTGTTGGTGACATCCATCGCCGGCGAGAACCGGCTGACGCAGGGCGACGAAGTGTTGCGTCTGCCCGCCGTGTCAGCCATTCAGGGTCTGCTGGAAAAACACAAGGGGGAAACCGTAACGGTGGAATACCAGACCGCCCCCGACGACCCACAGATTCACAGGGGCGAGTTCACGGTGGCAGCCGACGGCTCCAACACGGATCCCTGGCAGATGCGCGTCTTGCTGCTACCGCCGTCCAATGTTCCGTTCAAGCACGCGCAAACTCTCGTGCGGGTGAACAACCCGTTGACCGCATTGGGACTGGGCGCGCGGCAGACCGGCTCGGTGCTGGTGGAGATGTACCGTCTGGTGACCACCATCGCCAAGAACCTGGCGCAGGGAGACACCAGCACGGTGCAGCACGTTTCCGGCCCGGTCGGAATCGTGGGCTTTGCGGTCGAGCGGGCCAAGCTCGGGTACGTGGAACTGCTGAGTTTCCTGGCGTTTCTGTCGGTGAACCTCGCGGTGATCAACTTCATTCCCTTCCCGGTAGTCGACGGCGGTTTGATGGTCTTTCTGATCATCGAGAAGATCAAAGGCAAGCCGTTGAGTTTGAAGACTCAGATGGTCGCGACGCTGGTGGGCCTGGCGACGATCATTCTGGTGTTCGTGCTGGTCACGTTCAAAGATATCACCAACATGCTGAGTTAGCGCAAAGCAGAGCCGGGGCGTATCGCCCGGGAGTGAGGGATCAAGGGATCGAGGGATCGAGGGATCAAGAGGTACGCCGCGGGGAGCGCTGGGGCATATGCGCCCCATCCGCGCAATGTCCTCCGGGAACTACGGTCCGCCGCAACTATCAGCCGCTGTGCTGAGTTGCAAGCCTGTCCGGCGTGAGCGGGGCCGAATACATTTTTTCCAAAAACGGCCGATAGGTCGGGCCGGCGTTGATGGTGCAGAAGGGGTAGATGCCGTCAACGGTGCTGTATTGGATGACGCAGCGGCGGATGCGCTCCGTGTCGTAGTTGTAGCGGTCCATGAAGTGCATGCCCGCCGCCATCAGCGTGCGATAGGTCTTCCGCTCGCCTGCGCCGCGGCCGACCTCTTTACTTGTGAGACCCCGCAACGCGCGGATGAAAGTGAAGGGCGTAACACGGAGGTCGCGCTGCCGCCAGCGGTAGCTGCGCAGGAAAACCAGCGCGATCTCGAGGCGGTCGCGCCAGTTGGCGAGCTTATCCGGCCGCTCGCGCTCGATGCGCGCCGCAAGCTCGTTCAAGCCGCTGAAGAGACGCATCGTGTCGAACAAGCGCGGGATCGGGATGGCCTCGCGCTCTGGAGTCACGAAGAAGTACGTGCCAAACGCGCACTGCGGATGGCACGTGGGGCGGATCTTCGGCTTGCCATCCAACGTCTGCATGATGCGCGAGAGCGGCACGACATGATTCAGGGGGAAGAAATCGCGTTGCAAATCCGCGCCGCTCGCGGCCGCCAGATCGTGCGCCAGGTCGCCTAGCGTGTAACGCTTGCTCTCCAGTTCGTGGCGGCTGATACGGCCAGTGAAGGAGACCGGTTGATACGAGATGGCGCTTATCACGTCCACATTGCGGACGGCGAAGTTGAAGATCTCGGCCACCTGATCGTCGTTGACGCCCTTGACGATGGTCGGCACGAGGCAAATCTTCATCCCCGTGGCGCGACAGTTCTCGACGACCGCCATTTTGACGTCGAACAGCGGTTGGCCGCGAAGGTGGCGATATCGCGCCTCATCCAGCCCGTCGAACTGGAGATAAAGCGTGTGCAGGCCGGCCTCGGCGGCGCGCCGCGCGAACTCAGGTTCGGCCATTTTGAGGCCGTTCGTCGCGATCTGGACGTGCGAAAAGCCCATTTTGTTGGCTTTGCGCACGATGCGGAAGAAATCCGGGTGTAGCGTGGGCTCGCCGCCGGTGAACTGGATGGCGGTCGCGGGCACAGGATGTTGCTGACGCAGGGCCTGCAGCATCTCGACCACCATTTCGTAGGAAGGCTCGGCGAGATAGCCGGCCTGGTTGGCGCTGGCGAAGCAGACCGGGCAAGTGAGATTGCAGCGATTGCTGAGGTCGATCTGGGCCAGGCAGGAGGTGCTGTGGTGCTGGCCGCAGAGGCCGCAATCGGTCGGACAGGCTGACGCGCCGGTGACTTGCGGGCGATGCACGCCGCGGTCGTCTTCGAATCCGCATTGCATGCTCCGCAGGTACAGCTCGGCGTCAGAAGTTATTTTGTCACGGAAGTAGCCGTGTTCGGGGCAGGTTTTCTCCATCCAGACCGCACCCTGCCGCATGTAGCAGCGTCCGAGAATTAGACAGGCGCATTCCGGGCAGAGAGTCTCGACGGTCTTGGGCAATGCCGTCACGACCGGCCGGATCGGGGAACCCCCGAACGTCGTGCGCGGCTGGCGCGGCGGGGCGGCCGGCAGACGGCGAACGAAGAGCACATCATGGTGCCGCTCGCGGTACTGGCCGCAGGTGGGGCATTCGTATTCAAGGTAAATGGCGTCTTCTGGAACGGCGTAGACGATCTGGCCGGGCACGACGGCGTCACAGCGCTGGCAATGCCATTGCCCAACCCAGGGCAGACCCGCGACGCCCTTCTGAACGGGGCAGTAGCGGCGGAGCGAAACCTTGTACTTTTCGAGTTCCGTGCGCGCGTCGCCGTTCTCAACAGGCGTGCGCTGGATAGCGCTGATCGGACGAGTCAGTAGACCGGAGCATTGCACCGCGTCCGCCCGTGGCAAGCTTGTACCGCCAACGACTGGTCGCAGACTGCCGTCTTGAAGCAGGTCGTGCTCCGGCGGCTTGAGCGAAATCTGCCCGGATTCCGTCTTAGCTGGTGCCGTGTCTGTCATGCGCAAGGATATCCCGACTCTGCCATGCGAACGCACCGAACGCGCGGTCCATCGTGCCGGCTTGGCAAATTCGCGCAGCCTGTATTAATCAAGGCGCGCCACGCAGCGCGCCGGCGGGCACGCTCAGCCCGCGCCACACTGGAGCCGCCCGCAACGCGGGTCGGTCCAACCACCATTACTAATTACTATCTTACCATGGCCGCACGAGCCCGCGACGCCTTGCAGAGCCGGGGCGTGTCGCCCCGAAATGCCGCCGAGTGCACCCGTCCGCGCAGCGATCGCCCCGCCTCCCCATTTGCGCAATCGCTCGCCCGGCGCCGCCACGCAGTCGTCCCACCCGCCGGCGCTCGCGCCCCCTCGCTCACCAACCGCCGATTCATCGCCGCTGCTACACCGGGCTCGCAGTTTCTTCACCTTAACCTATAATCCAAAGTTATCCTCGGTAGGAGGGTG
>JAAYXS010000525.1 GCA_012515775.1 Phycisphaerae bacterium | reverse complement strand
GTGGGAACGCGTTGCCTCGGACGCGAGCGAATCGCTACGCCGGGAGTTTGGTGCTGACGATCGCGAGGATTTCCCGTTCGCGCTCGTTTGCGAGGCGCTCCATCTCGCGGCCGCGGGTAAGGACCTTTTCCGCCCAGGCCTTGTCCTCGACGCCGCCGCAGTTGATGCGCACGTTGAGGAACGCGCCCATGACGGCCGTGCGGGCGCAGAGCGCGCCAACGCCGGCGTCCGACACGGAGTTCGGGTTGCCCGTTTCGGCCATGGCTTTCATGAGGTCCATTGATTCAAGCGACTTTTCCATGACGCGCAGCGGGACCTCGATGCCGGCCTTGGTGGCCTCCTGCATGGCCTTCTGGCGGGCGGCCTGTTCGGCTTCGGTCGTCTTCGGTAGGCGCATGGCGGCCATCATGGCGTTGAACGCCTCGGTGTCCGCATCGACCAGGCGCAGCAGCTCTTCCTGCATGACCTTGCCGCGCTCGGCCCAGTCCGAAAATTCTTCCCACCGGTCTTCCCACTTCTGGGCCGAAAGGGCCGCGACCATCGCCCCGAGCGCCACGCCCAGCGCGCCGACCGTCGCGGATACCGAGCCGCCGCCCGGCGCCGGCGATTCCGAGGCGGTTTCCTCGACGAAATCGCGCACCGGCATGGCGACCAGGAGCTTCTTGGGCTTCTCGCCCTTGGCCAGGGCGTACTCGATGATTTTCTCTTCCGGCTTGAAGGGATACAGGTCGCTCAGGCCGAGCGACTTGACCGCGATCTTGATCAGTTCGCGATCGGAGACGCCGGTCGAGCGCTTCTGCTTTCGCAGGAAGTAGCGCCCGGCATCGAGCATGGCGCTGAGCGGAATCAGCCCGACCAGCTCCGAGCCGGTCACCCGCAGACCGCGTTCAGTCGCGCTCTTGCAGGCTTCATCGAACGCGACGTGCACCGGCGTGATGTTCAGGTTGGTCAAATTCATCGAGACCTGGGCGATGCCGAACTCCTCGATGAACCAGCCGATGGCCTTCACCGCCTTCAGCTTGCCGGGGATCATCACGTTCTTGCCGTGCTCGTCCTTGATGATCTTGTTCGTGACCGGGTCGCGCTTGGCCCGGCCCATCTCGCGAATGTCCATGGCGACCTCGTTGGCTTTCTTGGCCGAGGTCGTGTTGAGGTTGACGTTGTAGGCCACCAGGAAATCGCGGGCGCCGACCGCGATTGCGCCGGTGCGCGTGACGAATTTGGCCGGGCCGAAGTCGGGTTTCCACTCCGGCTTGGCGAGCTTCTCGGCCAGGCCCTCGTATTCGCCGGCCCGCACCGTCGCGAGGTTACGGCGCTCTTCGCTGGTCGCGGCGTATTCGTAGCAGTAAACGGGGATTTGCAGCTCGTCGCCGATGCGTTTGGCGAGGCGGCGGGCCAGCACGACCGTCTCTTCCATCGTGATGCCGGCGATGGGCACCAGCGGGCAGACATCGGTGGCGCCGAAACGCGGGTGCTCGCCGTGGTGCTTGCTCATGTCGATCAGCTCGGCCGCTTTCTTGGCGGCGCGGAACGCGGCTTCGAGCACCGGCTCCGGCGCGCCGGCGAAGGTGACGACCGTGCGGTTAGTCGCCTTGCCGGGGTCAACGTCGAGGAGTTTCACGCCCTCAACGGTCTCGATCTGGTCAGTAATCTGCTTGATGACGGCCGGGTCGCGGCCCTCGCTGAAGTTCGGCACGCATTCGACAATCTGCTGGCTCATAGGCTCCATTCCTGCGGTGTTCGAGAAACGGGGCATGGTAACAGGAAATGGCGGACGGTGAGAAGTCGACGAGGTGATAAGGTGATAAAGTGATAGGGTGATAAAGGAGGGCGCGCGGAATTATCTTATCACTTTATCACGTTATCACTTTATCACTTCACCATACGCGGGTTCCTTCAGTATCTCGCAAATCGCGAGGCACGCGGCTACCTGTACGCGCGGATCCTGCCCGTTCTCCGCCAGCTTGCGCAGCACCGGCAAAGCACGCGGATCGCCTAACGCCCCCAGCGCCAGCGCTGCGTTCGCCCGGATGCGCACCGCCTCGTCCGGGTCTTCAGGGTTCTGTGATGAGAATTCGGCGCTTGACAAGGCCAAGTCGTAACCTGCCCGCGACCCGAGCTTCGCCAGCCCACGCGCCGCGATCAGGCGGTTAATCAGGTAGTCTTCATCCGGACTAACCCGCAGCTCCAATGCCTCACGCGACTCCGGCGCACCCAGTTCCGCCAGCCCCTGTAGCGCCAGGATGCGGCTCGTGGCGTCCCCCTGCGAGTAGTAGTCAATCAGCTTCTGCAAGGCCGTCCGGTCGCCGAGTCGCGCCATCGACGTGTAAAGCTGTATCAAGATCCGTTTGGAGCGCTCATTGGCCGGCACTTGCTCCGCCACCCGCAGCCGCTTTAACGCCCGCGGCTCATCCAGCAGCCCAATCAGGTGCGCCGCCTCGGCCCGCACATTCTCGTCCGGATGGTCGTGCAAGGCCGTGACCAGCACCTGCGCGTGCTGCTTGACGCCACAACGGTAAGCGGCGAACGCGGCCGCCAGGCGAACCAACTGGCTCTCATCTGCCAGGAGCGAACAGATCTCGCTGCGGCTTACGTTGTCGCGGAGCGTGCCCAGCGCGACCAGCCCGGCGAACCGCACCAGCGGATATTCAGAGCGCAGCGCCGACCGGAAGTACGGCAAGCCCTGAGCCGGGGCGACCCGGACCAGGGCCTCCGTCGCATTGCAGGCCACTTCCACGTCATCGCTCTGCGTAGCGCGTAACAACAACTGCACGGCCCGCCGTCGCAATTCGGGCTCGGCGACCGCACTGAACGCAATGTTCGAGGTCTGGCATCCGCACGCCAACGGCCCCGCCAGGATTAGCACAGCCAGGGCCAAAAGGGGCCCCCGGCGCACGGCCATGCAGCTACAGCGATACTCCATCAGTGCGAACTCCTCCGCGCCGCCCTCGCCACTCCGCAATTCGCAGTCGCAGCGCCAGCACCCAACGCTCCGTCACCGCCACCAACCACAGGGCGGCCGTCGCCAGCAGGCACGCCACGGCAAACCAGTCGCCCGTGCGGCCATAGAAGCTGGCACGCTGGTCGATCTTCACCGGGGCGACCAGATAGCCGACGATGCCGGGGCCGAAGCGCTGCCCGTCCTTCTCAACCGCCGCAGTGATTCGCCCGTTCGGGTCGATGAACGCGCTGATCCCGGTATTCACGGCCCGCGCGATGCCCACCCGGTTTTCAACCGCCCGAAACGCGCAAATCGCCAGGTGTTGCGGCAACTCGTCAGAGTGCAGGAACCAGGCGTCGTTGCTGATGTTGATCAGAAAGTCCACGCGCCGCTGCCCGCCGCTCCACACGTAATCGCGGCACAGATACGGCATCACGTCTTCGTAGCAGATTGGTGCCCCGAAGCGGCTCGTGCCGCCCGCATATTCCAACTCGAAAACGGTCAGCTCCCGCCCGGGATCCAGTGTGTACTCGATCTCGCCGCCCATGCTGAATGGGCTGAGCTTGTTCAGCCAGCGATACAGCCAGTGCAGCCGCCCATAGCGGAACGGAACGCTCTCGCCAAATGGGACCAAGTGGCGTTTGTCGTAGCGCTGCAGCCGCTGTGTGCCGTCCGGGTCGTAAACGAGCGCTGAGTTATAGCGCTTGCTGGCCGGATAAGCCGCTCCGGGAACCGACTCGACCGACGTCGCGCCCAGCAGCACCGTAACCGGCGGCCCGCCCTGTGCCGACAGTCTCGGCAGCTTTCCGCCGTAGCGCCGCTCGAAGTCTTCGAACCGGGTATTCACGGTGGCATAATCGCCTCGCGCGAAGGCGGAGACCGCCTCGTGGCAAAGCTTGCTGTAGAGCCAGGTTCCGGTGGGCAGGCCGGAAACCACGTTGTGCTCGACCGCAAGGAACTCCGCATTCTGCGTAGCTCCCCACACCGTTTCCGGAAACGCCACAATATCCGGTTGCTGCGCGGCCGCTCCGGCCGCCAACCGCAGGTACTCGCCGAAAATCACCCAGGACGGGGTTTCGCTGAATGGCGGCTCTGACGAAAGCGTGAAATCGTGCTGCACGACCGCCACTCGTGGTCCGTCCGCGAGATCCTGCTGACCGGCCCGATGCGCGCCATAAATCAGCGTCAGCGCCAGCAACGCAATGGTCACGCCGGCACCCACGTAAACCTGCACTCGCTTGGGCATCCGCTCGGCCGGCCGCCAAGGCCCGAGTCCAAGCCCGAAGCGCAAGCCCGGCCCACCGAGCACGAGTGCCGCCAGCAGGCCGTTTACCAGTGCGGCCAGGAAAGACACGCCGTAGGCCCCGACCAGGTCGCTGATTTGGATGAACCAGATCTGCTCGTAGAAGGCGTGTGCCATGAAGAGCCATGGAAACCCGCTCATGACGCGCGCCCGCAGGTACTCGCAGGCGACCCACGCGACCGGCAATGTCCATAGCGGCGAGATGCCGTGACGCTGTGCCGTACGCAAGGCCCAGGCCGCCAGCGTCCAATAGATTGCCAGGTAAAAGCACAGCGCGACGTAGCCCAACCCCGTCACCGGCATGAGCCAACGCAGGTTTATTAGGAAAAAGGCGATGCCGAAGAGCAGGCTTGACCAGTGCACCAGCCAGGCCCGGCGCGTGCGGCAGGTCGCGATCGTCCAGGGCGCCAGGCACACAAACGCCGCCGGCCAGATTCCGCCGGGGGGGAATATCAATGAAAACAGCAGCACCGACAGGCCGTACAGGCCGAAAACCTCGCCGACCTCGCGCCGCAGCGGCGGGAGCGGATGCGGTTGCTCCGCCGACGCGCCTGGTGCGTGCCCAGGATGGCGTGGAAGTCCTCGCGGGTTGGCCGCGCGTTCCGCCCGGCCCTGCGCGCCCGGGTGATTGTCGGCGATCGCGCCCGGCCGTGGTCGCGCAGCGTGCTGATTGGCAGCGTTGGGTCGTGTCTTCTTGGCTGGCACGGACACTCCGATCGGCCCGGCTCAAAGGCACCGCCCCGGTTGATCAACGGAAGCGGCAAGCCGGCGATTGTGCGGTGCGCTGGGAGCAGCGTCAAGCGCGTATCAAGGATCAAGGGCGGCACCTTCCCACGTTCCCACATTCCCACTTTCCCACAGGCATGCGTGGGAAAGTGGGAATGTGGGAAAGTGGGAACGTGGGAATGGGGATTCGCCGAAAAGCCTCCGCAGCCGCGCACCGCCCGCCACGACCGCAGCGCACCGCCGCCTCTGGCGTACCCGATTCGAGCCCGCCTGATCCGTGCCGGCAGCGCCCGCGAGGGCAACTCGGTCCCGGCGGATACGAGCCCGCGGCGACGGCGAGGGTACCGGTATCCCGATCCGAGCCCGCAGCGCCAGCAAGGGCAATTTGTTCTGATCCGAGCCCACCCCCGCTCAGCAAACGCACCTAGTC
>JAAYXS010000075.1 GCA_012515775.1 Phycisphaerae bacterium | reverse complement strand
GGTTTGCGGCAAGTGTTCGACGGGCTAGGTTTGGCGTTTGAAGTGGTGGACGATGAGGTTCGGGTCGTACGCGGGCCGGTCTTGGAGCGTCTGGGCCGGCGCCTCGCCATTGAAGAAGTACGTACGTTACAGCAACTCGCAACGCATAAATGGTCAGACCTGGACCCGAAGTGGCGCCAACTCCAGTTCCGCGGCGTGAAGGACGCGAACGCGGCCGCGACGCTCCAAAACGCCATCGCCGGCGTCATCGCGGCCAATGCGGTGCGTCAGCTCGAGGCCGCCACACAAAGCCTGAACTGGCTTTGGACGCCGCAGGACACTTCGATCCTGGTGTATAGCCAGGCGGAAGATGTATGGAGCCGTCTCCAGCGCCCAATCTCGCTGAATTACCACGGACTGCGTTTGGATGACCTGCTGATCGATTTGGGCGAGCGCATCGGCGTCACGATCCTGTTCGAATCGGGCGTTTTGGAACGCATCCAAGCCGATGACCGTGCCGTCGATCTCGTACACCAGAACACTACTGTTCTGCAAACGCTGGAGCGCATCTGCGGCGCTACGCACACCTGCTTCGAAGTCCAGGATTACGGCGTATTGATCGCCATGCCGGCCGACAGCGAGCGTCCCGGCCTGCGAACGCCGCCCGCGCCGCCCGCCGTCGAGTGCCGGGTCGTAGCGATCCTGCGCGTGCCGGTCGGGGACGACGGCACGACGGTGGATTTCCCCTTCTACGAACACAATGTGCCGCCGGAATTTCGGCGCTTGCTGGAGCAGAAGCTGCCAGTCGTCATTGACGAACTGCGCAAAGGCTCTTGAGCCGCATCGCCTCCGACCTGCGCCGGCCGCTTTTATCAGGCATATAGGCCGCGCAGGCGCATGCTGCTGGCGACGCGCGCGATGCCGACGCACAGGGCGGCAGTACGGGTCGAGGTCTGGTGCTCACGGGCGAATTCGCGTGCCCGGTGATAGCCGGCGCGGATCAAGTCCGAGAGGCGCGTGTCGATTTCCGCGGCGCTCCAGAAGAAGTTGATGCCACCCTGTACCCACTCGAAGTACGACACGATCACACCGCCCGCGTTGCAGATTGTGTCGGGGATCACGAAGACGCCGTTGTTCTCGAGTATCGGATCCGCTTCGGGCAGCGTGGGCGTGTTGGCGCCCTCGGCCAGGATGCGGCACTTGATGCGCGGGGCATTGGTGCGAGTTATGACGCCGCCGGTCGCGGCGGGAATGAGAATGTCGCAGGGAATGGTGGGCACATCCTGGGCGGGGATATGCTCGGCGTCCGGGAAGTCCCGCAAGTCGCCGTGCCGCCGAACGTGCGCCAGCAGGCGCTCTACGTCCAAACCCTGCTCGCGAACGTAGCCGCCGGTGATGTCCGCGACAGCCGTAATGCGGACGTTGCGGCGGGCCAGCTCAGTCGCGGCGTGGACGCCGACGTTGCCAAAGCCATGCAAAACCGCGGTGGCGCCAATCAGCCTCAGACCGATCTCGCGGGCGGCTTCTTCGATGCAGTAGACCACGCCGCGGCCGGTGGCCTCCTTGCGGAGCACCGAGCCACCGACGTCGACGGGCTTTCCGGTGACGACGTGCGGCGTGAACTTGCCGACGTGCTGGGAGTAAGTGTCCATTATCCAGGCCATGGTGAGGTCGTCAGTGCCCATATCGGGAGCCGGGATGTCGAATTCCGGGCCGATGAAGGGGGCGATTTCCGCGGTGTAGCGGCGTGTTAGCTGCTGGCGCTCGTTTTCGGAGAGCTGGCGAGGGTCAACACGCACGGCGCCCTTGGCGCCCCCCAGCGGCAGGTTCATGAGACCGTTCTTCCAGGTCATCTGCGTGGCCAGAGCGGTGACCTCGCCCACGTCGACGTCCGGGTGATAGCGAATTCCTCCCTTGTATGGTCCCAAAGCATGGTTGTGCTGGACGCGGAAGCCGGTGAAAACGTGGATGCGGCCGTCATCCATCTGGACTGGTACCGAAACCATGATGACCTTGTCGGGTCGCGCGAGGCGAACGGCGAGGTTGTGCTCCAGCTCGAGCACGTGGGCAGCCTGCATGAAGTTGTGGATAACGGCTTGAAGTGCGGGAGATTCACCGAAGATCATGTCGATGGACGCGACGGGGGTGGCTTCCTTCATAGTCTGACCTCACGAGATGGCCAACACTTGAGGCGCGTTCACGCTAATTGCGCCTGACCGGAGTGTATGCGGCCAGATGCGCGTCGGCGGGCGTCCAGAGCAGAGCCGGAGCGGACCGCCCCGGGGCAGAGCAGAGCCGGGGCGTGTCGCCCCGGAATGCCGCCTAACGCGCCGCTGGGGTCTTGCTGCCTTTCCGTTATAATGCCCGCCCGGTCCCCGCCATCGGGGCCAGAGCCGAGCTCAGCGCCGCCGGGCGGCGGCGCGAAACGGAGGAACCTGGAGTTGATGACGACGCGCGCAAACGCCCTGCCACTACTGGCGGCTTCTATCGCGTTGATATCGAGCGCAGGCTGCTCGCACATTATCAAGCCCGCTTACTATGAGCTGCGCGGCGCCAAGGGCAACATTCATTGGGTCGAGGAACCACCCGTCAGTTCGCTCGATGAGTTCCGCTCCGTTTATTTTGAGCCGCTCTCGACGACGCTGGGCCCCAGGCTATGTCCGCCGCAACTCCTGGAGGAATACAACCGAAACGCGCGCGTCTACGAGGCCAAGCTCGAGAACTACCCGGGCGGCAGCCCTACGCTGCGTGTGGGCGGCGACGTGGTTTACTTCCAAAATAAAGGACTCCTCAGCGCGGCCTTGTTGCTGATGCGCTTCAAGCTGACCGCGGACGGCCGCCAGATCGGCGACGGGGTGTTACGCGTCGAAAGCAAGTCCTTCCGCGAAGGCGACATCGGGGACCTGGCTGAAACCGCCGTCGAAACGCTGTCCGAGTACCTCGATGAAGAGAAAATTCCGCGCGACGACGATCCCGAGCGCACGCGGGCGCGCCGTCCGTTCGGCTGGCTTACCAAATTGGCGCGAGGGCCTGGTTGAGGTCGTCGAGCGAACCTGAAATCTGGTCAATAGATATCGCAAATCACTGTGCCGTGACAATTTGGAAGGCCCGAGTGCGGGTGCGGGCAGCGCTTCCGGAGCGACCGGCACATGAATACCGGACGTTGCCCGCGCTGCCCCGCGGCGCTGATGCTCGCGTTGACAAAAACATTGATCCGGACGCGCCATTAGCTATCATTGATTCGGTTGAATCGCTGATGCGAACGGGCCTGAAGTGATGCTACGCGTCTTTCAAATCAGCCGGCACGCCGCCGTGATGTCAGCGGTTCTCGTTCTGGCTCTGCCCGGACTCTTCCCCCAGCCATGCCAATGCCCTTGCTGCGAGTTCAACACCCCCGGCGCCAAAGTCGCCGCATCTGCGTCCGATAAGGCAAGCTGCTGCCAAACCAAAACCAAGTGCCCTCATTGCGATCGCGAGGCGCAGGGCAAAGCTGGCCGATCGCAAAGCCAGGGCTGCTGCAGGAACTGCACCGCCGGGTGCAGCTTGGATCAGCCAACCTACCAGTTTTCAACTGATTCCATGTCCGAAATCTGGTCATTAACGCCTGTCGGCCTGGTCGCGCCGCAAACCGCGGACGAGCCGACCAATCCCTATCTTCCGGGCCTGCTCCGCCCACCGCGCATCTGATACTTCGCCCCCTTGTCCTAGCGCACGAGCCGTGCCGAACTGTGACGCGTCGACGGAGTCGAATTAACTCCGCGTGCGCCACGTTCGGCAGAAAAAAGCGACATCAGGAGCCAAGTATCATGACGCAAGCGCTTTCAGATTTGTCCGTGCTGGCGGGCCGCCCTGAGGACCGTAAGCCCGCCGCCGACGACCCTGAGGTCCCGCGGACCGGGGTCGACGTACCCATGCCGAAGACGCGTTGGAAAACGCGCGTGCTTTTGCCGGGAGCAATTCTCTGCACAACCGCTGTCACACTGTTGATGACCGCAGGTCGCACGCTCTGGCCCGCAATGCCCGTGCGCGTGGCGCCGGTCGTACTCAAGACCGGCG
>JAAYXS010000524.1 GCA_012515775.1 Phycisphaerae bacterium | reverse complement strand
TCCGATGGCTCTTGCGACTGCCTCGGCCCAATGGCATGATTAGAGAATCCGACCGGCCGGCCGCGTGAGCCGCACGGCCAAAACGAGGAGAGAACAATGAGTTTCCAGGTTTTTCCTGTCGTATTTGCATGGCTGGGGCTCTTCGTTTGCGCCCAGCCCAATCAGCCCGTTCCGAACCAGGCCGCCTCGCGGCCTTCGGCGTCGCAACCCACCGCTTCCCAGCCGGGTAGGGGCCTGCCCAATCAGCCCGTTCGGCCGACCTCTCGGCCCGCGAGGCCCCCGGTACCGCCAGGCGATCCCAAGGCCACCGAACTGCTGGAGCAAAGCCAGCAAGCGCTGCGAGCGCTTTCCGCCATCGCGTACGACGGCGACTACGTGGCCGAGGGAATCGCGGCCAGTGTTCTGCCCAGCCGAAAGGGGCACGTCGTTCTGACGCGCAACAACTCGCGGTTTTTGAGAATTCGCGCCAGCGAATGGGCGCCCGCGCCCGACGGGCGCCTGGTGCTGGCGGCTGAGATGATCAGCGACGGCACGGTCGTGGCCAGCATCAACCATGACCGCCAGCTTTACCGCGAGTTCACCGGACCAGGCGCGGCCGGCGAGATACTGCGCTGGCATGGAATCGTAATCGAGCAACTGCTACGCGGCGAGCTGTACAAGAACGAGATTGCTCATGGCACGGCGAACTTCAAGGGTTCTGAGGTGGTGGACGGCATCGACTGCCACATTATTGAGGCGCCGCATCCCGAGGCGTCGGTCGTGGTCCGCTGGTGGATCGCGAAGAAGGACTTGCTGCCCCGCCGCGTGGTTCGAATCATCAGCGGCGAGATTGGTGAGGGGCGCTCGGATCTGCGGTTGAATTCTCTGGATCCGGACCCTGCCGTAAGCGCCGAGCTGTTCGTATTCGCAAAGCCGGAGGGCTACTCGGACCAAGGGCCCTCAGTCGGCCCGCGTGCGGTTCCTTCGCCGCTGGAAGCCCGTTTTCTGCCGGTGGGCTCTGAAGCCCCCGATTGGACGTTGCGGAGCGTCGATGGCACGCAGGTAGCCCTGAAGGACCTGCGTGGCAAAGTCGTTTTCTTGAGCTTCTGGGCTAGCTGGGCGCCGCCCTGCGTGAATGCCTTGCCCAGTATTCAGAAAGTCTGTGAGGCTTACAAGGACCGCCCCTTCGCCGCGTACGTGATCAACTGCTACGAGTACCGCCCGAATCCGGCCCAGGCCCTTCCCGCCGGGCTTTCGCAGGCGCTTTTGCTTCGTGGTGATGAGGTCGCGAAAGCCTACTCGGCCCAGGGTATCCCGACCTTCTACGTGATTAGCCCGGAGGGCAAAGTGCTGTTCGTCGAGGGCGGCGTCCTGCACGAGAATTCGGTTAAAGCGGCAATCGACAAGGCGCTGCAGAGCCTGACCCAGGCTCAACCGGCCGCGACCCCCGCCGCTCCGTGAGCGTGGCCGGGCGGTTATTGGGTCGAATTTGCGGGTGTGAAGGTAGGAGATGGGTGTCTCGTCGAACCCGGGCACGGGCCCTTTTCGGCGGCGGGTCCGGGCCGGGCGTCGCGCTGGTGTTGCAGGGAGCGTGGCCGGGGGCATATAATGCTGGGCTGTCGCTAAGGCGCTGATGGGCGCGGTGGGGCTTGTGAGACAGGTAAGCTGTGTCCGGTTTTGAAAGGAATTGGAGTGCATGATTAGAGTGCGGGTACGCAGCAATGAGTCCGTGGAGCAGATGGTGCGTCGCTTCAAAAAGCTCTGCGAGAAGGAAGGCCTGACGCGCGACATCAAACGAACCAGCTATTACGAGAAGCCCTCCGAGCGCCGCCGCAGAAAGGCTCGCAAATCACTCAAACGGATCATCCGCGAACAGTTCTGATCGCGGCCCTGGT
>JAAYXS010000523.1 GCA_012515775.1 Phycisphaerae bacterium | reverse complement strand
TTCCTGCACGGTCCGCATGCCGGGCTGGGTCTGCCAGCCGTGAAATTCCGTGCCGTCGTAGGCGATCAGCAGCTTTAGATTGCGTTGCATGGGCAACGATTTCGGTGCGGTTGGCGACGAATTCTGGGGGAACGGCGGTAGTTCGGGGCGACACACCTCGGTTGATAGTTTTTAGTTTTTAGTGATTAGTAATGAGAAGACGCAACGTTAGTCAATGGCACGCACCGGCGGCGTAGATATCGGGGCATCACCGGGGTGGCGAGCCCGGGCTCTGCTCACCGGCGACAGAGGTATCGTTTGGCACGCGCCGGGGCGACACGCCCCGGCTCTGCTACTGCGCGACGGCTTTGCTACTTCGGGTCGCTCGTGCCGCTATTGAACGTGCCGGGCAACTCGGGCGGAATCGTCTCCTCGGCGCCGTACTCATAGAACTCGCGGTATTGCTCGCGATAGTAGCCTCCGGGTTGGGCGCGGACGCCGTTTAGAATCGCACCCTGGACGCGCGCATTGATGCGCAACAACTGCTCGCGCGCCCGCCGCAACGCGCCCTTGGTGTTCTCCGAAGCTTGCGCTACCAGAATGACGCCATCCACCAGCCGCGCCAGCACCAGCGCATCGCTGACCAGCAGCGCCGGCGGCCCGTCCAGAAGGACACGATCGTATTTGCTCTTAACGAGCGCAATCAGCTCCTGCATATAGCGCGAGCCGAGCAATTCCCATGGCGTGGGAGGCATCGGCCCGCTGCCCAGCAAATCCAGGTTGGGGACGCTGCTTTGATGAATCAATTCCTCGGCCTTGCCCTGGCCTACCAGGATGTTGCTCAGGCCTTCGGGGCGCAACTCTGGGAACGCGCGCCGCAGGCCGGGGCGGCGGAAGTTGCAGTCTATCAGCAACACGCGCTCGCCCGCTTGGGCCAAAGTGACCGCCAGGTTGATGGCGGTGGCGGTCTTGCCGTTGCCGGGCCCCGGACTAGTGATCAAAACGGAGCGCTGCGACTCGTGCGGCCCGCTGAAGAGCAGATTGGCACGCACCTGTCGAAAGGCCTCGGCCACCAGCGAATGCGGCGCTTGGCGGGTGGCCTTTTCGATCTCTTCAACTTGGGCCTCTTCGTCGTCCAGGGCTGGAAT
This sequence comes from Phycisphaerae bacterium, assembly GCA_012515775.1. Lineage (GTDB taxonomy): Bacteria > Planctomycetota > Phycisphaerae > UBA1845 > Fen-1342 > JAAYXS01. The sequence continues at coordinate 1,524 of JAAYXS010000523.1, read as the reverse complement.
GCAGCCGAGCACCGACAGTCGCCCATGTCGCGCCACGTCGATCGGCGTACGTACGTACTTGTCAGTCAGTTCGCGCAGAAAGACGAAGCCCACCGCGCCCAGCAGCGACAACAGCAGGCCGCCGCCCAGATACACCGGCAGATTCGGACGGCTGGGCCAGACCGGCCGCTTGGGCTCCTGCACGACAGTCAAGCGCGCCCGGCGCTGCTCGGAGCTAGAGGCGTGCTGCAACTGCGTCAAAGTTTCCTCAATGCCCTCCAGGTTCTTCTGGATGCGCTCTTCCTCCTTCACCTTCGCTTCGTACTTGACCCGCGCCCTGTCCACGTCCGTCAGCCGTGCCTCGTAAGTCCGCAACTGCTCCAGCAGGGTGCCCAGCACGGCCTGCACGCGCGCCAGTTCCTCGCGAACGCTCTGCACGCGGCGCTCACGCAAGTCATCCATCAGTTCTTCGCGCCGCGCGCGTTCTCGTTCGTAATAACCATCGCGCTGCGCCTTGAGTTCCTTCATGAATCTGTTGTTCTCGCCGATCGTGTGGTTCTTGGCCGCGTTCATGCGGATATCAAGCGATTCGACCTGCTGGCGGTACAAACGCAGCAGCGGGTCGGCCTCGACGATCACGCGGTCCTCGGGCGTGATCGGCAACTGCCGCGGATCGCGCCCGCCGACAATCTCGAGCTGCGCCTGCAGTTCCGCTTTCCGCGCGGCATAAGAATTCACGGCCCAGTTCTGGTCCGCGATCTTTTGCCCCAGCGTCGCAATTTCCGTCTCGATCGCCCCCACGTCGGTTCCCTTCCGGAAGTCCTCCAGCTCGCGCTGCCGCTGCTCCAACTCGCGCTTGACCGCGTCGCGCGTGCGCTTCAAATCCTCCAGCGCCTGTTGACCGCGATATCCGGCTTCGTCGCGGTAGCTTTGGGTGGCGCGCTCGGCCAGTTTCTTCACGATCAGCACCGCTTCGTCGCGGTCGCGGCAAGTCAGGCTCAGACTGATTAGCATTGTGTCCGGGACGGGACTGACCCGAATCAGGTCTTTCAGGTCTTCCACCGCCTTGTCGAAGCTCCCGTACCACTTATAGAAATTGGTGGCCTTCACCTCCGGCAGACTCAGAACATCCTGCAGGATGTCCGGGCGCTTGATGCGCATGGCTTCGGTCTGAACCAATAGGTCCATAATATTCGGCGCGACCAGCGCTTCCGCCGGCATCAACGGATCTTCCTGCGGCCGACGGAGTTCCAGCAGCGCGTCGGCCGTGAACCCCGGAATCCACTTCCAAACCGCGGTCGTGGTCGCCAGTACCAGCGCATAAAGAACCGCGAACATAATCACCAGCAGCATTTTCCGCTGCTTCAGCGCGCGGATTATTTCCGCGGCTGTTAGTCCCGTTTCTTCAATCGGGGCCTGCTCGCCCGCCGGCGGCCACGCCGGTGAGAAGGGTGCGCGTCTGACAATCCCTTGGGCATCTGTCATGGTACTCATCGCCACCTCGTAGCAAACGTCCTCGCTGGACGCAACAGAACCGCGGCCCGA
>JAAYXS010000522.1 GCA_012515775.1 Phycisphaerae bacterium | reverse complement strand
TAAGAGGGGATTGTAGCAAACGGCGCGCCAGGGCGGCAGGGGGTGGTCTGGCCGCAGGAAGTAAGCGCAAATGCCAAGTACCAGATACGCTTACGGCGTCACCGCCTCGGGCGTGCCTTCGCCAGGTTTTTCGGCCACTTGCGCCTCGCCGGCTCCGTCGCGGCCGTTGTACTTGGCGAACCAGTCGCGCAGGACGTCTTCGGCCGGCTTGCCGCGTGGGGTGTAGCCGAAATCGTTCGGGCCGCCCGGGTCGCCGGACCAGTCCCACCAGATCACGCCGGCCACACCGGGCGCGTTGTCCCAAGCCTTGAGGAAGGCCTCGTAGAGACGGCGCTGCTCTTCGTGCCCGGCGGGAGTGGCCTTCTGATTCTGGAAGTAGTTCCACGGGGCGGTAGCGGCGCCTTCCTGGCTGCACCAACCCACCTCGGTGAAGATCAGCGGCTTGCCAATCTCGCGCTGCCAGCCGAGCACTTCCTCACGGATTGGCTGCCAGCGCTCGACGATCTCCTCCACGCTGGGGTCTTTCTTATCGGCCAGCGTGTAGTAGCTGGTCATGCCGATGAAATCGAGCTTGTGCCAGAACCTGATCGGCTTGTAGTGGTCCCAGTTGGCCGAGTAGCCCAGCTTGCCGCCGTGGAAGTGCTCGCGTGCCAGTTCGATTACGCCGTTCCACTTCTCGGTGAATTTTTCGGTGCTAACCAGTTCCGAGCCGACCATCAGGCCGTGGGCGCCGCCCTCGCGTGCGATCTCGCAGAAGTACTTGATGAACTCGCGATAGTCGTCCCACCATTCGTCCCAATCGGGCGGCTTGATGACGCCGCGCCATTCACTGCCGCGCGGCTTCGAGAGCAGCACGATCGGCATCAGGATGACTTCCAAGCCCTCTTTTTTGGCCATCCCGATGATGGTCTTGAACTCCTCGCGCGAGGGCATCTTGCGCGCTTCAAGGAAAATCTGCTGGGCTTCCGCGTGCTCCATAAAGCCGGCCGCGCAGAGCAGGACCGTGTTCGCCCCGAGATTGGAGATGTCGCGAAAAATCTGGCCGTAGAACTCGATCGGCCGGTAACTGTTCTGGGCCTGCACCGCGATGCCGCGATATCGCACGCCGGTGGCGGTTGCGGCCGGGCGGGACGGCACGGGATCGTGCGTGGCTTTGGCGCACTCGAAATTGCTGGCCAGGATTAAGCCGCTGAAGCCAAGGGCTGCGAGGAGACCAATTGCTGTCAGACGTAGCGTCATGGTTGGGTAAGATTATCTTCGCCCGGCCCACCTGTCATGCCGGAATTCACGTGCACCTGGACGGCTGTGGCAGGGGCCTCCGGCCGGTGTCGACTGCCCGCGTAAACGCCGAGGCCCGGAACCTTCAGACGCGAACTACAGGTGCGGCAGGTCGACCGGCACACCGGGCAGCTCCGTCGGTGGCTCGACATCGAGAAGAGTCATTATAGTGGGTACGACATCGACGGTTCGAGCGCACTCAACCACGCCGCGCGGTTGAATGTCCGGACCGGCAATCATCAGCGGAACGCGCATTTCGCCCCGGCGAATTCCTCCATGCCCGCCCGGCTGGTCCGCCACGAAACTGCAGCCGGCTGCGGCGAAAACGATCGCTTGCCCGACGCGCGGCTCGTGCAAAAGCGGGACGATATCCGGCACCAGCGCGGGAACGTCGTCCGTGCAGGTCGCGGCCAGCCACTCGCGGGCATCGTGGAAGCCGGCGTTCACGAAGGCGGCCAGTTTAGGATTTTCCAGGTATCCCAGCACGTCATCCGGGCTCGGAACGTACCGGTAGACGGCAGTTTCGCCGTCCAGGCGTTCGATTACCCGCGCCTCGCCCCGCGCGGATCGGAGGATGGCCTCGTCATCGTCGGCCAAATAAGCCACCAGGTCGACGCCGTCGAGGTTCCAAAGCTGCCACTCGGGCGGGAGCGACGTCAGCCGCTCATGAACGGCGGCGGTCGTCGGCCGCTGATCCCAGCCCGATGGACCTTTGAAGTAGACGAAAGCACAGCGGCCGTCTTCATAAGAAATTACCTGCTCGAACTGGTCGAAGTGGCGGCGTCGCCGCTCATATGGGACGTTCTGGCAGGGCTGATGCGTCAGACTGGCCCCTGTCTGCTGCAAAGCCTGCACGAGATCAACATGCCGGCATGGGGCCACGTCGATCATGCCGTGGTCAGCCACCAACACCAGATACGTGGTTGAAAGCAGCCCTTGCGCTTCGAGCCAGTCGCAGACGCGGCCCACGTGCAGATCGAGATTGAGCAGCGCCGCGTGATACTCAGGCGAGGTGGCCCCGCGCTCGTGTCCGACCGAGTCCAGTCCGGGAAAATACAGCGTCAGCAGGGCCGGCCATTGACCGGCGCGGTTGGCGCGGCGCGCCACCAACTCGACGGTTTTGGCGGTCAGCGCGTCGACGCCGGGATAGTCGCGGAAGAACCAGCGCACGCCCGACTGCGCCCAATTCGCGATGTTGTCGCTGACGCCGCGCCGCAATGGTGATTGCACGCTCATGCTGTAGGCCGGCGCAATCAACTCGTAGACGGTCTCGGCCTCCGTATCCTCGTTGACCGAAACATAAGTGGCGATGCAGGCGTAGTCGCGCAGCAAGCGCTGCTGGGGATCGAACCAGCGATTGCCGGGGATGCGATGTTCGGGCGGCTCGAGGCCGGTCAACAGCGTGGTCACAGAGGCGTAAGTGATGGACGGATGAATCGTGATCGCGTTTTGTACGCGCGTTCCGCCCTGGCAGAATCGCTGCTCGATGTTGGGCAGCCAGCCGGCGCCACATCCTTCTTCCAGAAGGTCCGCATTTACGCCGTCGCACAGGAACAGCACTACGCTGCGCGGTGGGCGCTCCACGTGATCGGCCAGCTCTTGCCGTAAGGGCCCTTTGCCGGCACAGCCTGAAAGCCAAACCAGAATGGCGGTGCAAAGGACCGCGGCAAATCTGCGCGTGCTTGCTAGGTTACGCAATTTCGAATCGCCTCTATCCACTTCTTTTAAACGCCCGGCGCACAAAGTACGCCGCATTGTCTTCATCGTCGCCCGCGGAACAAGACGCCGATTGCAGCCAAACCGCGACTGGAATGTCCGGCAACCTCCGGGTGTTGTGCGGCGAATGGCGGCCGCTATAGTGGAGACACTCAGCCAACCGATGGGTGAGTCATGGCGTCAGCCTTTTGGCGGACTGGAGGTCCTGATGAATCGTAAATGGAAGTACGTGATGTTGGCGGGCGCGGGCGGAGTGCTGCTACAGCTTGCGGGCTGCGGCCAAATCATGCTCGAGATGCTCATCAGCAACATAGTCCCTCTAATCCTCAGCCAATTGGTGGCCTCCGCCGTGGCGTGACCGCCCGGCAGCCCAGCGCAGCGTAGCCCGCAAGTGGTAGTACGAGGGCTACCCTGTGCCGGTAACCCGCCCCGCTGCGTGAAGCAGCGGCTTTAAAGACCAATCAGTGCTGCGCCGCGCGCTCCACGTGATCGCCGGAACCGGCAGCCGCATCCAGTCTCACTTCGCTCAGCCGCCGGCCAATACGTCGCGCATTCCGTAATAACCCGCCGCCTTGTTTACAATCCAGCGTGCGGCCGTCAGCGCCCCGGCTGCAAAGGCGTCGCGCGAGCTGGCCTGGTGACACAACGTGAGAGTCTCGTTCGCCGATGCGAAGGCGACCACGTGTTCGCCTACTACTTCGCCCATGCGGATCGCATGTACACCTACTTGCCCCGCAGCTCGCGGTCCGCATTGCCCCGATCGTCCGAAGGCGGCAATTTCCTCCGGCTTGCGGCCGCGGGCCCGCGCGACTTCGGCCAGCAGCGCTTTGGCTGTCCCGCTGGGGGCATCCGCCTTGTGGCGGTGGTGGGTTTCGGCGATCTCAACGTCCCAGTCTTCGCCCAGCTTCCCGGCTACCTGTGACACCAGTTGCAGCAGCAGGTTGGCGCCAAGGCTCATGTTCGCCGACCACAACACCGGAACGCGCCGCGCCGCGTCGTGCAACGCCAATTGATCTTCCGCGCTCAGGCCCGTCGTTCCGCTCACGAGCGGCACACCCGTCGCGCCGCACCAGCGTGCCCAGTGTGCGGTACCGCTCGGCGTCGTGAACTCGACCAGCACATCGCAGGGACCGCTGACGGCATCGCTGATTGCCAGCCCGATGGGTTTCAGACCGGCGGCAGTTCCGGCGTCGTGACCGAGGTATGGATCATCCGCGGCGGTCAGAGCCGCCACTATCTGAAATGCCGGGTCGCGGGCAGCCAGACGCAGGACCGTCGAACCGGTTCGGCCGGTGCAGCCGGCGATCGCCAGGCGGAGCGTGCTCATGAAATGGTGTCCAGCAATTCTTTCATTTCGCGTGTGGTCTTCGCATCGCCGGCCGCCTGCGCGGCTTCGATTCCAGCAGTGAGCGTCTGGCGGGCTTCGGCGTGCAGCGCCGCCCGGATTTCGGCCCGGGCCTTGTGGTAATAGGCCGCGACGTACTTGGGGTCGGCCGCCAGCGCCTTCTGAAAAGCAGCGACCGCTTCAACGAATTGCCCGAGATTGAAGTATTCCAAGCCGACGGCGTAATGGGTGAGCGGATCGTGAGGCGCCGCGGCTACAAGCTTTTGCAATTGTTCCAGTCGGGTCATTAACGGCTTCCGAGGCACGAGGCCTACTTGTGCGCTCTTACCTCAGCCGCAGGCGTTCGGCCGGCTGATCCAGCGCGTATTGCGGCCTTTTCGCCGCGGCCTGCTGTTTGGCGAATTCGCGTCCGAGCGTGCGGATTTTCTCCTTGAGTGCGTCGCAGGCTTTTTGCGCGGCGGCCCTGGCGGCGCGATTATCCTGCTTGAGCAGGAAGGGGGTGGTCGCGACCACCTCCACATCTGCCTTCTTTACGACCACCACCGCGTCCACGCCGTTGGCCTGGAGAAAGCGGGCTGCGTCGAACGCCGCGTCCTTGTGTTCGAGCCGAAAATGTTGCACGACCACGTAGTGATAACCCGGTTCGAAGGAAAACGCGGGCTGGTTCTCCCGCTCGGGCGGCGGTTCTGGTGGCGCCGCTGCCGGCTGCGGCTCAGCGGCGCGCGGGGCCGGCGCGACCGGTACTTGCACCCTCGCGGCCGGGCGCGGCGCGGGCAAGTCGCGGGGTGGGGGACGCAGTTCCGGCGGCAACAGCGCCGCGGCGGGCTCAGGTGTGCCCGCGTCGGCAGTCTGCTCAACGTAACCGGGCTCGGCGGATGCTGCGGCGCGTTTTCCGGCCTGGAACGCCAAGCCGAGTAAGACGACCGCCATGACGGCGGACGCCGTGATGCCCGGCCAGGCCAAATCCACGAGCAAGCGTCCATCGACAAATCGCACCGCAGGCGCTGATCTGGTCACCTCAGTTGCCGGGCGCGCCTCGACCGCGCCCAGCGGCGAAGCTTGCAAAGCCGGTTCAGGATTCTCCATTGGCGAGCGGTTTGGCCTGTCGGCATCGTTGCGCTTATCGCGCCAGCCAACGTCGGTGGAGCGGCGCGTGTGGCGGACTATCTCATATAGAACGGGTTTCTTCCTGCGTGGGGGCACGAGGAGTCTCCTTCCTCAGCCAAACGGGCCAAGCGGCAGGCCAGCCGACAATTTAAGAACTCCCGGCGCGCCGCACAACCCCGAGAGCCAGTCCCGCGCGCGCCGCCGCGGCAGCCGCAGGCACCGCAGGTTCAAGCAGTACGGGGCCGCGGCAGCGGTGATAAGGTGATAAAGTGATAGGGTGATAAGGGCGGCCTGCAGAGGCGCTTTAGCGCGCAGCGGCAGCTTCGAGTAGTGCCGCGCCGCGACAGGGGTGATAAGGTGATAGGGTGATAAAGGATGGCCTGCGGAAGCCCTTTATCACCCTATCACCTTATCACTTTATCACTCTGCGGAACCGCGCACGATCATCTTTTTTTTGCCATCCGATCCGTCCGTCAGCGGTGCGCAACTTATTTCGGCTCAAAGGCTTGCAAACGAGGCGTAACTCGTCCGAAAGCGATTACGGATACGCCCGCGCGTTTTTTTTCGGCCCGAAACTGGATTTCGCTGCGCAACGCTGCCTATAAAAATAGTGAATCCTCCTCCTCCTCCTGGCCCGCGAAAGCGGGCTCTTTTTTTGGGCTCGAAACAGGCTACAAGTCCGCGCGACGAGTCAGACCACGGCAAGCCCCCAACTTGCGGGAAGCCGTGCCCAGTCGGATCAAC
>JAAYXS010000521.1 GCA_012515775.1 Phycisphaerae bacterium | reverse complement strand
GAGCCGAGGAGCGCTGAGCAGAGCCGGGGCGTGTCGCCCCGGAGAATACCAACCAACCCGCATTTTCTGTCGCGACCCCCGACTTCTTCTGGCGATAACGTGTGCGCGTTCAGCGCTTGGGCATCTCGCCTATGAGCGAGCCGTCGTTAAGTCCGTTGCGGAGCCGTTAACGAGGGCATGCCCGCGCTTGGCGCTTGGGCATGGCACCCAACACTTCGCCGTTGCCGTCCGTTAAACATGCCGGTCTTAAACATGCATTGCTTTTTAGTCGTTGAGTACGTTACTGTGAATTCGTGGTTTGGTTATCGTGGATTTCGCGGTGCGGTTGTCGTGAAATTCGCGGTTTAGCCGCGCGGCGTCCGAGTCTCGTTCGCCCACCAGCCAAACCCGAAGCGGGCATAGCCTGATTGCGACGCCCGAAGGAGAGCGGAAATGAAGGACTCCGCAACGAGCCTCAGCCGTCTGAGTTGTATTGCCGTCATTTTGGCCGGCGGGTATTGGGCCGCGCTGCCGGCGGCCGCCAATGAAAAATACCTCATCGTCTCAGCCCCGGCCTACGTCGACAGCCCGGCGTTAAACCTGTTCATAGAGCACCGCACCGCGCGCGGCTTCGACGTGTCGGTTTATAGCGTGCCCTCAGGCACCACCCGCAACGAGATCAAGGCTTACATCCAAAGCCTGTGGGGCACGCCCGCCGCCCCCGCTTACCTGCTCATCGTCGGCGACACCGCCGGTGAAACTTCGAGCAGCACCACGATTCCGCATTGGGTCGGGCAAGGCAGCCGGCATAGCCCGACCGACCTGCCCTACGCGTGTATGGATGGCGGCGACGACTGGTATCCCAACATGTTCTACGGACGCTTCTCAACCACCACCACCAGCGCGCTGCAGCACATGGTCGAGAAGACCATCGCCGTGGAATCCGGCGGATTCAGCGACCCCGACTACGCCCGCCGCGCCTGCATGATCGCCACGGACGATCCGACCGCCGAGGCCCAAGGGCTGCACAACACCATCATCGCCACCTACTTCGAACCGGCCGGCTTCAGCGCCACGCGGGTTTACGGCAGCCTGGGCGGCGGCACCGCCGACATCGCCGCCGCCGTTAACAATGGCGTGCTCTTCACGGTGTACTTCGGGCACAGCACCTCGAGCGGCTGGTATTCGCCGGCTTTTTATCAATCGGACGTGAATTCGCTCACCAACAATGGCCTGTATGGACTAGCCATGGGCTGGTCCTGCAACAGTGCACAGTACACCGTCTCCGAATGCTTCGGCGAGACATGGCTGCGCGCCCCGAACAAGGGCGCCGCGGCCTATCTGTCGTCGTCCGGCCTGGTTTGGTGGGGCAGTTTCAGCGCCTGGGATTCGTCGCGGCGCATGGAACACTATTTCTTCCAGTCGTTCTTCGAGGAACGTATCTGCCGCGTCGGGCCGGCCTGGCAGGCGGCGCTGTGGAAAATCCTGGCCGATCCCGATTTCGGGCCGGCGCACGACCATACGCGGAACATTTTT
>JAAYXS010000520.1 GCA_012515775.1 Phycisphaerae bacterium | reverse complement strand
GGCGGAAACCATACGAGGATGGCGAACGTGCCGAGCGCGGCGGCCAAGGCCGGAATCAGCCAGGCCAGTTCGCGCAACACTTGGGCACGGGCTTGAGTGCGCTCATGTTCGAGCGCGTCTTCGACTTCCGCATCCATGCGGCGTGGTTGCCCACCTGCCAGAACCAGCACGGCGAAGAGCGTGATGAGCGTGGCGGGTGCGAGTAATTGTGGGGCCAGGCCGCCGATCTGTTTGCCTGGGGCACTGTCCCAAACGATTTCGCCGTCAGGCAGTACGGCCAATAGCCCCGGTGCGTGCCGATGCAGAGCGATCTCCGAGAAGGCCCAAATCGCCAGCACGACCAAGACAACGGTCGCGAGCCGCCCGGCCGTCAATTCGGCGCGGCGCGCGGCCGGCGGCGTCTGCTCACTGGCCTCCGGTTGTTCAGCCACGGGAAAATCGATATCTGGCGCGCGGCGGTTCGCCAGCCAGGCGGTGATGGCGCCGACGATCAGTGCAGCCAAGGCGGCCGCGCCGGAGGCCGTCGGGGCGATGGGCTCAAAGACCTGGTCGCCCCGCCACATGGCATACAGCACCAAGCCGGCCACCATGGCCACATACGTAATCCGGATATCCACCATGTACCACACCAGGTCCATGGCGGCGCAGGCGATGAGTGCGGCGGCCAGCACCAGCCATGCGGCCAACAGCGGCCAATCGGCCGGCTGTTGCAGGTGGTCAGCCGGGGGCAGGCGTGTGCCGGCGATGAACAGCAGGTAGTACACGAGCACGAAAGTGAGCCCGGTAGCGGCTTCAACCAGCGGGTACTGCACGGAGATCGGTGCGCGGCAATGACGGCAACGGGCGGCCAGCATAAGCCAGCTCAAGACCGGAATGTTGTCGTACCAGGCGATGGCCGCGCCGCAGTGCGGGCAGAACGAGCGAGCAGGCCTGCGGATCGAGAGGTCGCGCGGCCAGCGATAGATCACGACGTTGAGGAAGCTGCCCACGCACAGCCCGAGCAGCCAGACAAAAATGCCCATCGTCAGGTCGAGCGTCATCATCCTTCCGTCACGGCCGGCCAGGCACTCAGACGGGCCAATATCTCGCTGGCCACGTCCTGTGGCGTGCGGCCGTCGGTGTCGACCATTTGTTGCGCCAAAGCCTCGTAGAAAGGCCGCCGCTGTGCAAGTACTTGGCGCATTTCTTCCAGGCCCGGAGTTTGCGTGAGCGGCGGCCGGCGGGATCGGCCGGCGGGATCGGCGTCCAGGCGCCGCTGCAACTCCTCGGGACTGGCCATCAGGCAGACGCGGCGCCCGGCGTTTTCCAGACGGGCGCGGTTTTCGCGGCTTGCGACGGCGCCGCCGCCGACGCTAATAACGCAGCGCTGGCGGGCGAGAACCTGCTTGAGGGCTTGGGTTTCCAATTCGCGAAAGGCCGGCTCGCCGGAAAAGGCGAATATCTCCGCTATAGTGCGGCCGGCCGCGGCTTCGACCAGGCTGTCGGTGTCGACGAAGTCCCATTGCAGGGCTTGCGCCAGCAGGCGTCCGACGGTGCTCTTGCCGCTGCCGCGCGGGCCGATCAGCACGAGCCGTTGGCAGGTTTGTTCC
>JAAYXS010000519.1 GCA_012515775.1 Phycisphaerae bacterium | reverse complement strand
TGTTGCTCGCGTTCGGCTGACGGCGGCGCCCAGGTTATTCGGACCTCGTGACCGCCCTTCCGCTCCGCCTTCACGTCCCGCGGCGCGGGCGGCGCGCCTAGTGAACCGAACGGCGTTTGCAGTGCGAATTCATAATACTCCTGTTCGCCGCGGAACCAGGCCGTGATGGCCTCCGTGATGTCCAGCCAGAACTGCGCCTGCCGGTCACCTTTGGTCACGCGGACGAGCATTAAGCCGCGTTTGCCCTCCGGGTCGATGTTGCCGAAGCCGTTCAGGCGGCGCTGAAAGCCGTTCAACGTGCGGATCGACTCAGCCGGGCGCGGAATCAGGCGAACGACGCCGCCGGGGTCCGACCTGCCGGTCATCACCGGGTACGCGGAGACCGGGTGATCGAAGTTGCCGTCCTCGACCACCGACCAGTACTTCAAGTCCTCGATACCGCCCGCCTGCTTCTCGTGTTCGACCACCACGCCGCGCTGGAAGAACTCGACGAAGGCGCCTGGCACGCCCCGCCCGCTCATATCCGTGAGGCGCACCGCAAGAATGCGCGGCAGCGCGAAGAACATATCGCCGCGATAGCCGCGCGGCTTGTCGATGCTGAAGTTCAAATAGCCGGCATCGGCCTCGCCAAATAGCCACGGCCCGGGACGGTACATCATTTGTGTGGGGTACCGCGCGGAGTGGCCGATCTTGTCGCCGGTGTCGGGGGCAAAGTGCGGCTCGGCTCCGGCGTAATCCAGCGCTTGGTAGTCGGGCAGACCGAGTTCATGGCCGAGATCGTGAAGCAGCGTCCATTCGGTCTGGTTGCGCGCGGCGTGCCCGGGCGGCGCCCACTTGCCGCTGGCCAACTCTTCCGGGCTGTCGTGCCATACACGGGCCCCCTGATCGTCGGCCAGACCGTTCTCCTTCCACCGGGCTTGCTCGGCGGCCGGCACGTCGGTGGCGTAAATGATGCGGTCGAGCCGGACGCGCGCCTTGATGCCCTCTGGGGCGGCCGGGTAGACGCTATCGGCGAAGAGTTGGTTCATCAGATCGATGTGCCAGCGGTAGTAGTCTTCCCAGGAAAAGGTGCCGTACGCATTGCGGCACTCGCGCCAAGCGGCGACGCGGCCCGGGTTGACGATGTAAATCAGCCCCCAGCCCCAGAGCGGCGCGATCGTTTCGTTATTGATTGTGGCGATTTCCGGGTGCTCCGGCTCTATGCGGAAACGGACCGTGTGCTGGCCCGTCCGCCACTTCCACTTCGCGGCGAAGGTCACTTCCTGGTTCTCGTTGAGTGCGTCGGTGAAGCGCCCCTCCAGAATCGGCTCGTCATCTACCAGGCAGGTGTAGCGGAACGGGCCAGCCGGGGCGAAGCCGACGTTCTTAACATGGGCCGTAAGCGTCAGTTCCTCGCCGGGGCGATAATTGGTGCGGACGCCCTCGATGATTTTGTTGGGTTCCATGTAATCGCGTATGCCCTGGCTCTTGAGGGCCGGCGCACCGGTCGGCAGCGGGCGCCCGAACAGGTCGACCTGAATCCGGCCGTGCAGGCTGTAGTTCTTGGGATCGACCTCGATGAACGTGACGCTCAGATCGGGCAGGTCGGGCTTGCGGTCCCACTCCGGGCCACGCTCAATCTGATAGCTCTTGAGCGCGCTGCGTGGGAACGCCTCCGGCGGCTGCCCTACGTCGGCGAGCTGCCGCCAGACGAGAATGCGCGTCCCCTCATCGCGCACGTAGCAATTCTCGAGCTTGCGCCCATCGGCAAACTCGAGCGTGTCCGCGAACGAAGTCCCGCCAAAATAGGCGCCGGCCAGCGCCGCCGCTAACACCATTCCGCGCAATCGCATCGAAAGCATGCCTCAAACTCCTGCTCACCGGGCAGCAGGATAAGCTGGAGAGACCGATTGGCAAGCCCCATGGCGGGCCGCGCACAGCGCGTCGCCAGGCCCTGCTCTCTGAAGGAGTTACAGCCGCCTGGCACCGGCGCGCTTGCGGCCACGTGAGAC
>JAAYXS010000518.1 GCA_012515775.1 Phycisphaerae bacterium | reverse complement strand
CGAAGATTGCCGCCTACCCGTTCACGACGCTCGACCCGCAGCTTGGAATCTTGGAGCTGCCGGGCTATCGGCGCCTGGTGCTGGCTGACATTCCTGGGCTGATCGAAGGGGCGCACGAGGGAGTGGGGCTGGGTGACGCCTTCCTGCGGCACATCGAGCGGACGCGGGTCATCGTCCACCTCGTTGACTTGTGTCCGCCCGAGGGAATGCCAAGGCCGTTTGAGGCCTACCACATTCTCCGCCGGGAACTGGAGAAATACAGCCCGGCGCTGGCCCAGCGCGAGGAAATTATCGTTGGCAACAAGCTGGACCTTACGGAAGCGGCCGAAAGTCTGGCACAGTTGCGGGCGCAACTAAGTGGCGATGTTTTGGCTATCTCCGGCGTAACCGGTCAAGGCGTACGCGAACTGGCTGAGGCGATGTGGGAGCGAGTGCAGCGAGTTCGGGAGACGGAAGATGCGGCTCAGCCCACTCAAATTGATTTTGGCGAGCCGGCGGCTGAGGAACCTGCCGAAGCGGTTGATGAACCTGCCGAAGTGGATAATGGCAGTGCGGACGATTCGGCAGTTGAGGACATTGACGACCGCTCTTGGGGCGGTAACGTCATGAATAACCGAGACGATTCGCCGCAGTCGGGATCATTTGATGAAGACTAGCTATTTGAAACCGGTCGACGCGCTGATGGTGGTTGACATCGGCAATACGCGCATCGGCCTGGGCACGTGGGATTCTGACGGCATCCATGACGTGATCCGTGTGCCAATCGCCCAGCCGGGCGTGTGGGCGGAAGCCGTCAGGAAAGCCTGGAGCGGCAGCGAGGACGCCGGGCGCCGCGCCGTGGCTCTGTCGAGCGTCGCGCCGGACCAGACCCAGCGTTTGACGGCTGTTATCGAAGAGGTCTGCCGAACGGAGGCGCTTTCGATTCCCGAGGACCTCCCTTTGCCGTTGAAGATCGACGTGGACGAACCGGAGGAGTTGGGCGTGGACCGGGTGTGCTCGGCTGCGGCCGCCTTCGAGCGCGTTGGGGGTCCGTGTGCGATCGCTTCGTTCGGAACGGCGACGACGATCGACTGCGTGTCGCAGGACGGCGTTTTCATGGGCGGAACTATTGCGCCGGGCCTGCAACTGTCGTGCGACGCGCTGCACGACCACACGGCGTTGCTGCCGCGCGTGGAGGTGGCCGAGCCGGGCGGCCCGATTGGGCGGACCACGAAGCAGGCCATACTGAGCGGTGTGGCTCTGGGGGCGGTAGGGGCCCTGCGCGAAATCGTGGAGCAGTTCGCGACGGCGCTGGGGCGATGGCCATACCTGGTGATCACCGGCGGCAACGCGGCCTTGATTGGCAAGTTGGCGGACTTCGTTGACGCAGTGGTGCCTGATCTTTCGCTGATGGGGGTGGCGCTGGCGTATCGCAAAGCGGCCGGTCAGGCATGAATACCGAAGATGGGGCGCTTGGGATAGACAGACCTCTTGAAAACCGGTCCCCCGGTACGCCCGCCAATACAGGCGGAGCGAACAGGTTTGCCGTTCTGACGAGTCCGGGGCCGGCTGCGATTGCGGTCATTCAGCTTTGCGGCCCGGCGGTCCCGCCATTCGCCGCCGCGCGCCTTCGCCCGGTGCGCGGCCAGGCGGGCGAATTGGCGCGCGGCAAGCTGACTCTCGCACGGTTGTATGAAGATTCTGGCGAAGTCCTCGATACTGTTCTCGTGGCTGTGTCTGCCAGGCCCGCGG
>JAAYXS010000517.1 GCA_012515775.1 Phycisphaerae bacterium | reverse complement strand
TGCGCAGCCTCGACCGGCTCTGGGCCGGGCTGGCCGCCGAGCTTGCTCGCCAGGAGTCCCCGTTCCGCACGCTGGCTCGTGCCAAGCGGCAGCGCTGGGCCGCAGAAGCCGACCAAGTCCGGCACATGGCGAACTACGCCCAGCGCTGGCTCGGCCGCACCGCCGTTCCGTGGACGTTGCCTGATGTACGCGGTCAGATGGTTTCGAGCGAAACGGTCCGGAGGCACGCCTGTGTGGAACTACTTTGGCGCACGGATGACCGGCGCAGCATCGCCGAGCTGGCGCGACTGCAAGCCGCGCGCGATGAATTGGGCGGTTCTGAAATACCCGTGATTTGCTTGAACCTGGATCAGGACACGTCCGTCGCACGCCGCTCGATCGCGCAGCTTCCGGCGGGCCCGACGCACATTCTGGCCGGGCCGATAGCGGCTGTAGAACAGCCCATTAACCTGCCGATTTTGCGCGTGTTGGATGGCGATGGTAAGATAGTGAGAATGTGGATCGGGTGGCAGCCGTCGTGGGTGGAAGCCTTTGTTGAAGCGCGGCGTCGCGGTCAATGACGAACGACTCTTGCCGCGACAGGATTTGCGCGTGCCAGGCGGACTGTGGTACCTTTGTACACCGGCGGGCCAAGCTGACCAGGAGTAGCGGTGTGTTCAAGCGGGCCGTGGAATGGTTCTTGTTGTGTTCAGTCGCCCTGCTCGGGATGATCGGAAGCTGTGCGCGACCGTCGTCGGGCCCGGTGGCGGCCCGCATCGAAGCCCGCCCCGCGCCTGTCAGCGGTTTGACGGCGGCCGAAGCGGACACGCGCGCCGATCGCGTGCGCCAGGATCCGGCCGGGTACCTGCGGCAGGTGCTGGCCAAGTGCGGCGAGTTGAAGCAATACGCCTTGGAATTCACGCGCTACGAGCGCCGCGGGCTGCTGAATCGTCTGCAGGGGCCGGAGCACATTCAATGCTGGTTCCGCCGCGACCCGTTCAGCGTGCGCATGAAATGGCTCGATGAAGACATGAAATACCTCGAGTCGTCGTACGTCGCGGGACAGTTCGACAACCAGTTGCGCTTTGTCACGCGCTGGGCGATTCCGCTCCTGCTGCCCCCGCCGGCGGTCAACAAGGTGGACCTGCGGACGCCGGTGATCTGGGGGGAGTCGAAACGGCCTATGACCGACTTCGGCCTGGAACGGCTCATGGAACAGACCGTGACCTCGATGGACCATGCCGGGGACGCGGTCGTTGTAACGTACCAAGGCTTGTTCGAGTTGCCTGAAACCGGCGCGACGGTTCACCACATCCGGCTGGTGTACTCGGATGCGCAACACCCGGTTCCCATTCAGGAACTATACATCGACACGAAAAACGATGTGCCCTCGGGCACGGTCTTGAAGCACACTGACGGCCGTGTAGACGCGGCGTATTTCTACAAGAACCTGGACACAAACGTGCAGTTGACCGACCAGGATTTTCTGCTCGAATCCGAGCGCACGCTGGCCGCCCAGTAATCTGGTCCTCGCGGCCGACGGCCTTTCAATACGTTGTTCTGGCGCCGAGCCGCTTGAGACCGCGGCGGGATCGGCAGTGTATATTAGCGAGCACTCATGAGCAGGGCAGAAAGTGAGGCAACCTACATGCGTCGCGCGCTGCAGCTTGCGGCGCGCGGCCAGGGTTGGGTTGAGCCGAATCCGATGGTCGGCTGCGT
>JAAYXS010000516.1 GCA_012515775.1 Phycisphaerae bacterium | reverse complement strand
TGCTTCTCCAGCTTCCAGCGGTGGATGTAGCGGTCGAAGTTCTCCCGCTCGTTGTACTTCTTCGACCAATCCATCTTCGCCGTCAGGAAGTACCCCACGCGCGGATCGGCACGCCGTGGGCTGTACGCACCAAGCTTCGGCAGCCGGCGAAAGCCGTAGGTTATACCGACCTGCTGCCCGCCGCGCTTCCCGCCCACGGCCATGTCCACGTCAATCAGCACGTTATCCGGGAAGGTCTTGACCGTCCGCCAGGTGCTCAGCTCGGGCTGAATGCGGCCGCTGGCGACTGAAGTCACGCCCGCGAGGTCCGACTTAAGCAGCGGCTCGAGGTCGATGATCGGGTCGCCCTGCTGTGTCATTCCGACGATCGGGACCGCGGCCATGAAGCTGTCGTTGTAAGTGCGCTCGACCGCTTCGCTCACCGGTTGACCCGGCTTGCGGACGTAACGCAGCTCGGGCGTCACCAGCCGAAGCTGCTTGCCGGCGATCTCCCAGCGCACCAGGGCGTCGCCCCACATGAAGCCTGCCATGCGGCCGCGTGAGATGCTCATAGCCAGCAGCAAGTCCTCGCCCAGGAGGTTCTGCGGGATTTTGGCGAGCAACTTCTCGGGGTCGCGCTTCTTATCGTTGGGGTCGAAGCGATAGAGGGTGAATAGTCCCTCCGACGCCTTCATGTCTTTCGTGACTCCTTTCGCGTCGGGAAAGCGCGGTTTTTCGTTGTCGGCCTGACCGCCGGATCCGCCTGAGTGGGGAATGCGTGGCTGGGCAATCTGATCACCGGGCGTCTGCTGAGAATCTGGCTCCTGGGACTGGGCCGACGCGAGGCCGGGTAAAAGAGCGAGACCAAAGATGCCCGCTACGCCCGTCAGACAAACGAGAATCGACCTCCGAAACTTTTTCATAAAGTGCTCTCCGCTGACTGCGAATCTTGGCCCGCCACAGCCCCACCGGCTCACGGCCCGATATCCTAACGCGATCTATCGAGAATGCGAGCGGCCCGAAATAAGAGCTGAAGGATTTCAAGCTGAAAGTGCGGGATTACGTTCAGACAGTTCAGGGCCGCAGCGCGCCCGCCTGGACGGAGCGCGGCTCTGCCGCGAAGGCCGAGCGCGCCACGCGAATTCCCGGGTAGTCGTAGCGCAAGTGGGGGGAGAAACGGTGGCGCCGCGTCGTGGCCGCGTAGTCGGCCGGAAAGGCCCAACAGCCGCCGCGCATCACGCGCAGTCCGCCCACCTCATCTTCCCGGCCGTCGGTCAAACGATACGGGTAAGAACTGCACCGGCTGCTGGTCCACTCCCACGCATTCCCCGCCAGATCGCACAGGCCCCACGGATTCGGCGGGAACTGCCCCACGGGCGCGGTGAATTCCCAGCGGTCTCGGCCGGAAACGCCCCGCAGGTTCGCCAGGTCCGGCCCGATCTCTCCCGTCGCAGTCGGGTACGCGAGCCCTCGCCCACCGCCGGCCGCGTACTCCCACTCTGCCTCCGTTGGCAAGCGCAGCCCCGCCCAGTCGCAATACGCCTGGGCCTCGGAGTACGTGACGCCCACCACCGGCTGCTCGGGTCCACTGAGGTTCGGATCATCCCAGAACATCGGCGTGCTGCGGCCTGTGTCCTTCAGAAACTGGGCGAACTGCCGGTTCGTGACTTCAAACTTGCCCATCCAGAAGCCGTCCAAGCGCACCGTGTGCGCCGGCTGCTCATCATCGGGACCGTCATCGCGGCCCATATTGAATTCGCCGCCCGGAATCCAGACTAGCACTGAACCGTCCTTCGGGTTGCAGTATTCGTCTCCAGCTTCCGGCGGCCCGAGTTGCGGCGTCCACTGCCGGCCCGCGGCAGGAACAGCGGATTGTGTAGACGGAGGCCCGGCCACGACGCGTTTGGCCGACCACTGCCCCGCGCGCGAGAGGCCTCCGCCGGAGACAGTTCCTTCGACCACGTCGCCGCGAACGAAACCGTTGCAGAGCAAAGCACTGCCGCGCTCTCTCGGCACTTCGAAGCGCAGGCAAGCCCCCCAGGCGTAGAACTCCGGCAGCGTTTGCTCCACGCCGCCCGCGGGTGTGAATGTGGCCCTCGTTGTGCCCCCGTTCCGCTCGATTCTGAGCGTCCCATTGGGCAACTCGGGGCAGTCCGCCAT
>JAAYXS010000515.1 GCA_012515775.1 Phycisphaerae bacterium | reverse complement strand
TGGTTTCCATCGACTTCGCCCGCAGCCGCCATAAGGGCCTGGTCCCCGACGAGGCGCGGGGTATCAGCAACACCGTGCGGGTCTGGTTCTCCGATCTCGGGGCCCGCACCTTCAAGATAGCCGGCGTGATCGATTCGCCGGCGCTCGACATAGCGGCCAGCTTCTTTCAGGCCGAGAGCGAGGCCCGCGTGGCGGCCATGGGCTCGATGATCGGCAGCAACGCCGATCTGAAGCGCTTCTTCAATATAGACACGATCAAGTTGGTTCTGCTGAACTTCGACTTGCCGCCGGAGCCGCCGCCGCCGAACTGGCCGCCGCCGCCGGAGCAGGCCGGCCCCGAGCTGCGCGCGTCGCTCAACACCGACAGAAAGTGGTGGTACGACGATGACGTACCGTTGGCGGTCCGCTGGCAGCGCGCCCGGGAACACGAGCTGCTGCTGGAGTTGCGCAATGCACTCGATGCGCACAGCGCTTACGTCGGTACGGCCAGTGAGCTGAAGGACCACATTGACGCCGAGTTGACCCGCGTCACGTACCTTTTGACCGCCATCCCGGCGGTCGCGCTGCTGGTGGCCGCGATCGGCGTGGCGAACCTGATGACGGCCAACGTCGCCAGCCGCAGCAAGCAGCTCGCGATTCTGCGCGCGGTCGGCGCCACGCGCGGGCAGATTCTGCGGATGGTGGTGGGTGAAGCGCTGGTTCTGGCAGCGATCGGCAGCGCACTGGGGCTGGCGCTGGGCCTGCACCTGGCCAAGAACGTGCAGCAGATGACGCTGCGCTTTTCCGGCTTCATCGGCCCGCTGGAAATTCCGTGGGCGTTCGTGGGTCTGGCGGTCGCCCTGACAATCAGCCTGTGCCTGCTGGCGGGCATCCTGCCGGCGCGACACGCATCGCGGACGAATGTGATCGAGGCATTGCACGTGGCGTGATGTGAATCCGCCCGATGATCGCCCGGTGATAAAGTGATAGGGTGGGGCTTCGTGGATCGTCCCTTATCACCCTACCACTTTTATCACTTTATCGCGTCATCGCGGGCGCCAGCTCGATCCCAGTGCGGCACGCCCCCGGCTCTGCTACTTCTTTGCGGGGCGCTTGTAGAACGGGAGCGGAACGATCTTGGCCTCGGTCTTCGTGCCGCGCAGGTCGATTTCGACCGTCGTGCCGGGGGCCGCGTGTGCGGCATCCACCATGCCCATCGCGATGTTCTTCTGCACGCTGGGCGCCTGTACGCCGCTGGTTACGAATCCAACCGGCCTGCCCTCCGCGAGGACCGGGTAACCCTGGCGCGCGATGCGCGGGCCCGAAACCTCGAAGCCCACGATCTGACGCTTGGGGCCTTCCTCGGCGATGCGCTTGAGCGCCGGCTGGCCGATGAAGTTTTTAGTCAGATCGACGCACCACGTCTGACCGGCCGTGATCGGGTCCCAGTCTTCGGTCAGCTCGTGCCCGTACAGGGGCATGGCGGCCTCCAGACGGAGCGTGTCGCGCGCCCCGAGTCCGGCCGGCTTGAGCGGGCGGCCCATCTGCTCGGCGCGTTCGAACAATACGTTGACTGCCATCATGGCGAGATTGGCGGGCATGGTGATCTCGACGCCTTCCTCACCGGTGTAGCCGCTGCGGGCGATCGAGGCCTCAACACCCATGACCGTGCCGCAGCGGAAGTGATAGCGCTTCAGCCCTTCGAGCGAGATCGGCAGGAGCTTGGCCAGGGCGTCAAAAGTGTCCGGGCCCTGGAGCGCGACCATTGCCGTCTCGAAGGTGCGGTCCTTGATCTGCACGTCGAAGCCGGCCCGCTGGCGATCGAACCAGCCCAGCAGTTTCTCGCGATTCGAAGCGTTGCAAACCACTAGAAAGTAATCGTCGTAGCGTGAGACGATCAGGTCGTCGAGAATGCCGCCGTCCTCGCGGCAAATGTGGCTGTAGCCGCACTGGCCGACGGCGAGCTTATCGACGTTGCGTGTCACGAGTTTCTGTAGCAAAGCCGCCGCCCCGGGCCCGCGAAACTCCACGCGGCCCATGTGCGAAACGTCGAACATGGTCCAGTGCTGGCGGGTGTATTGGTGCTCTTCGAGGATCCCGGTGAAGACCACCGGCATTTCCCAGCCTGCAAAATTAACCATTCGGCCGCCATGCTGGCGATGGAACTCATTCAGCGGGGTCTTGAGCATGCGATCTCCATTGCAGTTCGCGTAGTCGGTTCGCGTCGGGGCGCGGCGTCCAATGCCGCACCGCCGGTTGCCGCCGCGGCCGGCTGCCGCCTTCCAGCGGCGGCGGCCGAGCGGAAACCGGTAGAATACTCGAAAACCGCGCGGCGTGCGCGGAAAGTTGTGTGGCCGAGCTTAGTCCTCTAACTAGCGGCATGGCGGCGCTTTAGCGTTCGGCACGAGTCGGGAGCACCTGGTGTGGGGCATGCCCGCGCTTACAGCTTGGGCATGGCACCTGAGGGGCGGTCGCATGTGGGGCGTGATCGTTTACAATGCAGAGACGACAGCGACTCGAGCCTGCTGTCGCTGGAGTAGGTATGAGGGTCACCCGCGGGTCGCGCTTGCCGAGCCGTGCGGCGTTCTCGCTGATCATCACGGCCGGGCTAAGCGCCGGCGCGCTGCTTGGCTGCGCCCGGGGGCCGTCCCCGGCGGAGCGCATGCTGGGTGCATATCGCGAGGACGGCACCTACGCGGCACTGACAATCCGGTATCCCTCCGACCAGACCGTCTTCCCGCCGGAGATCATCCCGCCGGTTTTCCTCTGGGAAGATGCAAGCGGCGGCGACCTTTGGGTAATCGCGTTCACGTTCGGCGATGGCGGCGGGCTGAGTTACCTCGCCGAGCGCCCGCAATGGACGCCGGCCGCAGCGGAATGGGAGACCATCAAGGCGCGCTCGCGCGAGGCGCCGGCGCGCGTGGCGGTAATAAGCGCCCAGAAAACGGCGCCGGAGGACATTCTGGCGGCAGCGCAGATTTCGATCAGCACCTCACCGGACGAGGTCGGCGCGCCGATCTTCTACCGCGAAGTGAATTTGCCCTTCATCGAGGCGGTCAAAGACCCGTCGCAGATCCGCTGGCGCTTCGGGCGGATCTCCGAGGCGCAGCCGCCGGTGGTGCTTACGAATCTCCCGGTCTGCGGCAATTGCCACTCCTTCTCCGCCGACGGTACGACGCTCGGCATGGACGTGGACTACGGTAACGACAAGGGCTCGTACGTGCTGACGGCGGTCAAAGAGGACATGCCGCTCTCCAAGGCGGACGTCATCTCGTGGTGCGACTTCCGCCCCGAAGACGGTCAGTTCACCTTTGGCCTGCTGTCGCAGGTTTCGCCGAACGGCCGCTACGTCCTTAGCACCGTGAAGGACCGTTCGGTCTTCGTAGCGACGCCCGATCTGACATTCTCGCAGCTATTCTTCCCGATTCGCGGGATTTTGGCGTACTACGGCCGGGAGAATAAGACATTTTCCGCGCTGCCCGGGGCTGATGATCCGCAGTACGTGCAGAGTAATCCGACCTGGTCGCCGGACGGCCGGTACGTGGTATTCGCCCGCAGCCGGGCGTACCACCTGAAGCGCGACCGGGGTGAAGTTCTGCTGGAGCACGACGAGTGCCGCGAGTTTCTGGACGGGGAGCAGACCTTTCTGTTTGACCTGTATCGCGTGCCGTTCAACGACGGGGCCGGCGGCGAAGCTGAGCCGCTGGCCGGCGCCTCGCAGAACGGGATGAGCAATTTCTTCGCGCGTTACTCCCCGGATGGACGCTGGATCGTGTTCTGCCGCGCCAAGAGCTTCATGCTGCTCCAGTCGGATAGCGAGCTGTACATTATTCCGGCCGAGGGGGGCGAGGCGCGGCGTCTGGACTGCAACACCGGGCGGATGAACTCGTGGCACAGTTGGTCGCCAAACGGAAAATGGCTGGTGTTCTCTTCGAAGGCGAACACGGCCTACACGCAACTGTTCCTGACCCACATTGATGACGACGGCCACGCCAGCCCGCCGGTGCTGCTGGAGCAGTTCACCAGCCCAGACCGGGCCGCGAATATTCCCGAATTCGTCAACGCGGGGCCGGCGGCCATACGCCAGATTCGCGAGAAGTTCCTGGACGACTTCTCTTACGTTCGGGCTGGCGACGCCTTTCTGGCCGCTGACAACGATCCGATCGGGGCGATCGCCCGTTACCGCCAGGCAGTGCAGCTCAATCCGGCCAACGCCGTGGCGCGCAGCAACTTGGGCGGTTTGCTCGTAACGCAGGGCCAGGTGGGCGAAGGCGTGGCGCACCTGGAAGAAGCGCTGCGGCTCGATCCGGAGAACCCGAGCGCTCACTACAACCTGGGAATGCTCCGGTTCCGTCAGGGTGACGCCGAGGGCGCCATCGAGCACCTTTCGGCCACCGTCCGCGGCGATCCGGACATTGCCGGCGCGCAACGGGTACTGGGCGGGCTGCTTTGTCAGCGCGGAGACTTGGAAGAAGGCAAGGCGCACCTGGAAGCGGCGCTGCGGATCAATCCGGACGATGCAGCGGCGCATTACGCGCTCGGCAAGGCGCTCGATGCACAGGGTGACGTTGAGCAGGCCATCGCGCACTGGCAGCAGGCCGTGGCCCTCGATCCCCAGGATACTGACTCGCACTACCTGCTGGGGAAGCGGCTGGCGCACCTGAACCGCCACGCCGAGTCGATACAACATTTGACCGCGGCGGTGCGGCTGCGGCCGGACAGCGTGCAGCTCAGTAATGATCTGGCGTGGGTGTTGGTGACGGTGCCGGATGAGAAGCTGCGTGATCCGCAACAGGCGGTGCACCTGGCGCGGCGGGCATGCGAACAGACGCATTTCCAGGCGGTCGAGCCGCTTGACCTGTTAGGCGTGTGCCTGGCGGCGTCGGAGCGCTTTGCAGATGCCATCTGGGCGGCCCAAGAGGCTCTCAAGCTGGCCCAGGCGGCGGGGCACGCAGAGGTGGCGGGGATGATCAAGGCGCGGCTGGATTTGTATGAGCGGGGCCAGCCTTATTATCCGCCCCAATCGCCGCAGGAGGGGAAATGAGAAGACGGGCAGTCAGTCATAAGGAAGCAGGGAATGGCGGCAGTAGGGGATAACGTCCGGGTTCGCACGTTCGCCCGCGCAGGCTGCACCGCAGTTTTCGCCAGCGCTACGGCGCCGTGGGACACACCGGCCGGCACCGTAATCGCCCGGCTGGAGCGTGTCGCCGAGCGTCACTCAGCGAAGCTGGTGAGCAGGGGATTGCACGTGAGCAGAGGCCAGCCGCTGGAGTTAAACCTGACCCTCGGCACCGTGCCAGACCTGGTCGCATACTTATGGGCCGTTGCCGGCGTCAAGGTGACAAGCCTGGCGGAGCGGGACGATATCGTCGCCAACAGTTTCAGTGATGGACATGCCTACTACCTTCACGCCAATTTGAGTCCGACGGATAAGGCGAAGCCTCGGGCGGACCAGGCCCGGGAGCTCTTTGAGCGTATGGACGCGCTCTTGCGAAGCTGCGGCATGAGTTTCCACAACGTGGTCCGGACCTGGTTTCACCTGCGACACATTCTCGAGTGGTACGACGACTTCAATGCGGTGCGCAACGCGTTCTACGCCGAGCAGCAGCTCGACCGGCAGAACTTGCCCGCCAGCACGGCGGTTGGGACCCTGCCGCCGGGCGACGCGGCTCTCTCCGCGGGTCTGCTGGCGCTAAAGCCCGTGAAGCCCGACTCACCCGTGCAAGTGGCCGCCGTGCCGTCGCCGCAACAGGGCCCGGCGCAGGACTACGGCAGCGCTTTCAGCCGCGCCATTGAGATAACCGCGCCCGACCATCGGCGTTTGCTGATTTCCGGCACTGCCAGCATCGACGAGCGCGGCGCGACGCTACACCCCAGAAGGTTTCACCCGCAGATGGCGAAGACGTTTGGCGTAGTCGGCTGGCTACTTGAATCGCGCGGGATGGGCTGGGCGGACGTACTGCACGGCGTCGCGTACATCCGTCGGGCAGAAGATATTCCAGCACTGGAGAAGTTCATGCGGCCGAGGGGCATACCGCCGATTCACGTGGTACCGGTGGCGGCCACCGTTTGTCGCGATGACCTGCTCTTTGAGCTGGAGATTGAGGCGGGCGTCGTGACTTGAGGGGCCGCGGCCGCGCCGGCGCAGTCGCGCCGCTTTCGCGTGCTGTGGCGGACCATCATGTCAGGCGCTTCATTTCGTCTTCGAAAGACGCAGGCTTGTTAGCGGCCCGTTCGGCTTCGTGGCGCGCGATTTTGCCTTGGCTTACGAGCTCGGCCAGGGAACGTTCCAGCGTGCGCATCCGATGGCCGGGCTCGTCGCGGGTGTTAGTCTGGAGCAGCGAGTAAATGTGCTCCGGTTTGACCTGGCGGATCAGGTTGCCCACGGCGCCGGTGTTGTTGAGGATCTCCATGGCGACGATGCGGCCCGGCTTGTCGCAGCGCTGGATGAGCTTCTGCGACAGGATGTAGCGCAGGCCGAGGGCGAGCTGCTGCGCGACTTCTTCGATGCGATTGGGCGGGTACATGTCGAGCACGCGCGTGATCGTGCCGGTGGCGTCGCGCGTGTGGATGCCGGAGAAGACCAGGTGCCCGGTTTCGGCCGCGGTGAGGGTCCAGGTGGCGGACTCCACGTCTGTCATTTCGCCGACGAAGATCACGTCGGGGTCTTCGCGCAGGCAGTCGCGCAGGCCGCGTTCCCAGTTGGGCACGTCGCGGCCGATGGCGCGCTGCGAGATCATGGCGATGTCGCTGTGGAACTCGTATTCGATCGGGTCCTCGAGCGTGATGATGTGGCAGGGGCGGGTGCGGGCGATTTCGTTGATCAAGGCCGCGATGGTGGTGGACTTGCCGGCGCCGGTCGTGCCGGTGACCAGGATCAGGCCCTGGGTAAGCCCGACGATGTCCTGCCAGACCCGGTTGGGAAAGCCGATGAAGTCAATGCTGGGCGTGCTGGTGTCCAGGGCGCGGATGGCCATGGCCAGGCCGCGATGGTCGTGGTAGGCATTGATGCGGTAGCGCAGGCCTTCAATGAGGCGCGAGGCGTTGACGGAGCGCAGCTTGCGGAGGGTCTCGAGCTGCGTGTCGTCGAGCAGGGTGCGGGCCATGCGTTCGATAATCTCATGCGTCAGAGGGTTGCCGCCGGTAATTTTGAGTTCCCCGTCGACGCGGAAGCAGGGGCCTTTGCCTACCTTGAGGTGCAGGTCGGTGACGCGTGCGGTGCCCTGGCGTTTGAAGAGCTTGAGCAAGTCCAACATACTCAGGGTGCGCGTTTCGCTGGCGATGTAGAACCTTTCTCCGAGTGCATCGGTGTGGGCCATTGGCGCCTCCTCCTGGCGGTCGGGCGTCCGGAACTGCGTCCAGCCGGGCAGCATAACGGAAAAGGGCTGGGCGGCGAAGTGGGCACTAGCCTGGAGTCAGCTCTCAGTCGGCAGCTTCAGCTTGTCAGTTATCGGTTATCAGCACATGCCAGGTGCGCTTTGGCACCCGGTTAAAAAAAACGGGTGCGTCGCGGCCCGGCGAAATTGTTTCCGGCCGGGACTAGAATTCCGTATAATCGGACTTGTTCGGGCGGTCCGAAGGCCGGCATTTAGCCCGTACACTGGAGGAAGGCAAGATGCTCCGTACGAGTTCTTGGCTGACGGTTTTGCTGTGTGGTTGCGTGCTCTTGTCCAACGCGGTTGCCGAGCAACGCGGCGGAAACTACCTGATAGTTTCCGCTCCGCTGTATGTGAATAGCGCCCCGCTCAACGAATTCATCGCTCACCGCGTTGATTGCGGCTTCAATGTGCTGCCGGTTTACTCTCCCCCGGCCGGTACGACCAAGGAGGCCATCAAGGCTTACATCCAAAGCCTGTGGGGTACGGCCGATCAGCCCAAATATCTGCTGATCGTCGGCGATACGGACAGCTCGTCGACTTCAGGCAACAACACGATTCCGCATTGGATTGGCGAGGGCAGCCGCCACGGCGCGACCGACCTGCCATACGCTTGCATGGACGCTGATCCGGTGAGCTGGTATCCGGATATTTACCATGGGCGGTTTTCGGTGCGCGACATAACCACGCTGCAGCACGTGGTGGACAAGACGATACGGGTTGAGACGGGTGGTTTCTCCGACCCCGACTATATTCGCCGCGCCGTTCTGCTGGCCAACGACGACCCAACCATCGGGGCCGACGCGCAGCAGGACCA
Source organism: Phycisphaerae bacterium (assembly GCA_012515775.1). Lineage (GTDB taxonomy): Bacteria > Planctomycetota > Phycisphaerae > UBA1845 > Fen-1342 > JAAYXS01. The sequence goes on along the minus strand of JAAYXS010000515.1, from coordinate 12,396 downwards.
CATAATTAACACATACCTCACGCCGGCCGGCTTCACGGGCACGCGCGTTTACGCCGACCTGGGCGGCAGTACCGCCCAAGTCGCGGCGGCGGTGAACGCGGGCGTGCTGTTCACTGTCTATATCGGCCACAGCGACGACACCGGCTGGTGGTCTCCGGGCTTCAACCGCTCCAACGTGCAGAGCCTGACGAACAATGGGCTGTACGGACTGGCCATGGGTTGGTCCTGCCACACCTCCCAGTATGAATACTCCGAGTGCTTCGGTGAGACCTGGTTGCGCGTCGCCAATCGCGGTGCGGCCGCATATCTGTCAGCTTCCGGTTTCATCTGGTGGAGCAGCTCCGCCGACTGGGAGTGCTCGCGCCGTATGGAAAATTACTTCTTCCAGTCCTGCCTGGTGGACAATATCTGCGAGGTCAGACCGGCCTGGGACGCCGCGCTGGGGCGTCTGTATAACGATCCCGACTTCGGCCCGTACAGTAGCTACACGATCAACATTTTCGAGGAGTTTGTTCTTCTCGGCGACCCGGCGTTACGGCTGCCGTTGCGGGCTCTGGACATTGGCTTGCCGGACGAGGTGGACGAGTTCATTCCGCCCGACACGCCGACGCAGATCAGGGTGCGCATCACGCGGGCCGGCGAGGGGTACGTTCCCGGTTCGGCTTTGCTGCATTATTCGTACGACGGCGGCGAATATTTGACGGCTCCCATGACCGCCATAGGCGGCGATTTGTTCGTGGCCACCCTGCCGGCGCCGGGCTGCGGTGCGTCTCCGCGCTTCTACTTCAGTGCGCAGGGCGATCAGGGCACGACGGTGTACCTGCCGGAGGAGGCGCCGTCGGATGTTTACACGGCGACTGTGGCGGTGATCACGTCGATTGCCCTTGATGATTTCGAGGCCGATGAGGGTTGGACGGTGTGGAGTGATTCCAGCCTGACAAGCGGGGCCTGGCAGCGCGCCGTACCCGTCAGTACTGGTGCGACCGGCGCGCCAACGGCCGATTTTGACGGCTCGGGCAAGTGCTTCGTGACCGACAATCGCACGCCGAATTTCGACGTGGACGGCGGGCCGACCATCCTGACCTCACCCGTTTACGATTTGACCGGGCTGTCCAACCCGTATGTCCGCTATGCGAGCTGGATGTACTGCGACGACACGGTCGCGCCGGCCAAGGACTTCCTCGATGTTGAGTTGTCCGCCGATGGTGGCGGGACGTGGGTTCCGGCGGAGCACTATTCCGGCAACGGCGGCTGGGAGCAGCGCGACATTCGGGTGCGCGATTTCGTGCCTGTGACGGGGCAATTCCAGATCAGGTTCTCGGTGTCGGACAACCCGAACAACTCGGTCACCGAGGCGGGCGTTGATGCGCTCTGGGTTTACGACCGCGCGTGCGAGGGTCCCGGCCTGCCCGGCGATCTCAACTGCGATGGGGTGATCAATGTATTTGACATTGATCCGTTCGTGTTGGCGCTGACAGATGAGCCCGGATACGCGTCGGCGTTCCCCGATTGCGAGGTGATGTACGCCGATATCAACGGCGACGGCGCGGTGAATGTTTTCGACATCGATCCGTTCGTGGAACTGCTGACGGGCAACTAAGGCCTGAGCCGGCACACGCCAGCCCCGGCGACGCAGCCACCACGCAAGACGACGAGGCAACGAAGCAAGACCGCAATGGAGCAGCGGGGGCGCACCTCTTGTGTCAGGCCGGTGCGCTTATCTGCCTATCACGTTTGCTCGCCCGCCCGTTAATAGCAACACGAAGGGGTCAATGTCGAACACATTCACCGCGCCGTCGCCGTTGATATCGGCGTACATCACCTCGCAATCGGGGAACGCCGACGCGTATCCGGGCCCATCTGTCAGCGCCAACACGAACGGGTCGATATCAAATACGTTGACCGACCCGTCGCAGTTCAGGTCGCCCAGTTGGAACTGCGTGTCCAGGTAGGCCTGCGCGAAACGGGCGCCCAGCTTGAGCTGGCCGTCGGCGGTGAAGTGCAGGAAGTCGGTGTTCAGCGGCAGATCGTCGGTGTCGACCATGGCCGCGTGCGGGACGGAGGCCGCGACCGCCTGTTGCGCGGCGCGGACGGTGTGGAGGTACGGGAAAGTGAAGTAGGGGCATTCATCGATACCGGCGCAAAGCCGACCGATGACGAACGGCAGTGTGGGGTTGCCGCAGGCAGCTCGCAGTTCGGTGATGAAGGCGGTCAAATTGCTTTGGTAGGCCGTAGCGTACGAGCTGTACAGCGCATCCCACTCGCCCTGCATCCAAAAGGCACCGGCCAGAACGGGTGTGTGGCCCTGGCCCGCGAGCACGGTTAGGGCCTCGTCCAGGAGCTCGAGCATCTGGTCGTAGAGAGAACCGGCCGTGTCGGGGTCCCAGTCCCCGGCCAGACTGGTGGCGTTGATGGCGAATTTCAGGATTGCCACGTCGGCGGTCAGATGGTCGGCCAGCGTGCGGCCCAGCTTGATCTCGGGCCCGAAGCCGTCGTCATACCAGCCGAAGGTACCGTAGTCCGGGTCGCTCTGAAACTGAAGCGGCAGCCAGGCGTCGGAGCGGATCCGGCGAACCGGGTCGTGGACGCTTCCCCAGGGGCCTTCCTCAAACCAAAAGAGCACGTCGGGCTGCGGCGTGTAGAGTTCGGGCGGCAGCTTGCCCGCGTCGGAGTTGCAGCCTACGGCATTAGATTGGCCGGCGACCAGGAAGACGCGCACCTCGTCCGTCCAGGCCCACCCGGTGGCCAGTAGAAACACGGCAGTAGTCACGACGAGTTTTGATCGGAGCAACATGGCTGCACCCTCCGTCCGTCGAGGCGGACGCTGCTTTTCTTTCCACATCACTGGTCGGCATGGCGGAGGCTACGACCTGGTTTGGCTCCGCCGACGAGCCGCGTGGGACCATTCTACCGCGCCGGGCCGCGTTTTGAGCGGTCGATTTTCGGTCGTGGCGGCTGCCAGGCGTACGACGGACGCGCGCCCGCGCGTAGCGCTTGGGCAGGCACCCGGGGGCCGGACGGCGATCAGCCGCGTTGCCTGCCCGGCTACGTGGCGGTTATCCTCTGCCAGGAATGGCGGTTATCCTGTTATTGAATTGAGCACTGGCGTTGTAAGGAGGCTCAGATGAACAAGAAGGTCAGAAGAGCGCGGGAGAAACATCGTAAGAACCGCGAGCGGATGAAACGGCGCGTGCGGGGACGGCGGGCGGCGGGCAAGCAGCATTGAGCGCGTCGCGACTTGTTCTTGGCGGGTTGCGAGGAGCGCGCGGGCGGCGCTGGGTGTCAGCACGGAACGCTTCAAGCAGTGGCACGCGGACTGCGCTTTGGCGGATGATCACACGCGCTGCCGCTTGGCGGGTGACGCCCGCGGTTGCCACGCTGCTGGTCGTCGCGTTTGCCACGGTTGCGCCAGTTGCCAGCGGTGCTGGCCCTATGAGCGGCGCGGGTTCCACGACCGATGCGCAACGCACGAGCGGCGCGGGGCGGACGCCGGTTTTGTCCACGGCCGAACTGCTGGTTGATCTGGCGCGCGACCAGGGGGCGAATCGGCGCGGGTCGCAGACGGCGGCGGACGCGCAGCAGATTGAAGTGCTGCTCAAGGCGGCCGTGCGGCTTAATCCGCGGCTGCCGGACGCTAACCGGTGGCTGTATGAATTGGCCATGCTGCGCGGGGACGAGACTACCGCGTTCGAGGCCATTTCCAGGCTGGTGGCGGCTGATCCGGGCAACCAAAGCGCGTTTGCGCGCTGGCTCGAGGCCGGGTTGCAGGCCGGGCAGACCATTGAACAGCGACAGGAGTGGCTGCGAAGCGTGCTGAGTGAGGAGGGGCGACCGGCCGAAGCGCAGGCCATGGTACACGTGCAACTGGCGAAGCTGGCCCTGGCGGCTCTGAACCGGGACGAGGCCCGCAAGGAGCTCGATGCGGCGCGGGCGCTGAATCCCGCTGACCCGGACGCGGCCGCGCTGCGGTTGGCGATGCTCGCGCCGGATGCGGCGCCGGCCGAGCGGTTGCAGGTCGCGTTGGAGTATCTGGAGGTCAGCCCGCTCAACGTTGACGTGGCCTGGGAAAGCGGCGTGCTGCTGGATCAGCTCGGCCTGGTGGAGGAGGCGGAGGTTTTCTTGCAGCATGCGCAGGGCGTTTACGCGCTGGCCAACGCGGGGGCGCCCTTGCCGGCGGCTCACACGCTGCAATGGGCACGGCACCTGACGGCGCGCGGCGACCTGCGGGCTGCCAGCCAAGCGATTGAGCAGATGCGCGACGCTGACTCTCTGCTGGCCACCGAAACCGCGATGCTGTACTACTGGCTACTCAACAAGCAGGGCCGGGAGGCGGAGGCCGGCCCGGTGAGGGCGCAATTGGCGCAGAACTTCGCGGCGCTGCGCGAGCCGAGCGAGTGGCCGGTAGAGATGGTCGCTCAGGCCGGCTGGTTCCATTGCACGATCGACCTCCAGGCGCAGCGGGCGTTAATGCTGGCGCAGGCGGCGGCGCAGCGGCTGCCCAACGATCGATTCGTGCGCCGGGTTCTGGGTTGGGCACAGGCCGCGAATCTGATGTATGCGGAAGCGCTGGCGACGCTACGGCCGATCGCCGACCTGGATCCTTATGCGGCCTATCAGGTGGCCAGCATCTTAAAGCAGCAGGGGGATGTGGACGGTGCCGGCGAGGTGCTGCGCGATCTGACGGCCCTGCCGGCGGGCGGTGCGGCGCGCGAATTACTGGATAGTTTGGGCTTGCCGCAGGCCGCGATGCGGCCGGCCTCGGACCGCCTGCCGGAAGTTGTTGCGGTCTTGGCGGACTTCAACCGCGAGGTTTTGAGTTTTCACAAAGATCCCTCGCGGTTCCTGCGGGCGGAGGTCGACCTGGCCAAGCGCAACCCTGGGCCGGGCGAGCCGTGGTGGGCGACGTTCTCGCTGACCAACACGGGCGACTTTCCTATTACGCTTGGGCCGCAGTGGATGCTGAACCCGGTGTTTCTGCTTTCGTTCGAGCTGGAGGGGGAACGGAAGCGGGTATACCCGGATTTTTTGACGGTGGCGGTGGATCGGGCGCGGGTGCTTCCGCCGGGGGCGACCGTGCGGATGCGTCAGACGATAGACGTGGGCCCGCCGCGGCGCGTGTTGCGTGGTACGCCGCAGCATTTGCAGCGGGTCGTGATGCGGGCCCTGCTTGATCCGGTTCAGGGGCGCGACGGGCGATGGCGGCCCGGGTTGGCGGGGCAGTCGCTACGGCCGGTGTATCTGAATCGCGTCCCGGCGCAGGTGGGCACGGCGGCGCTGCGGGTGCTGTTCGGCGAGTTGGCCAGCGAGATCGAGCGAAACCGGTTCTGGGCAGTAGAGCTGATAGCCGAGTTGCTGGGCGAACAGCAGCGGGCGAGTCTGGGACGGCTGGATTACCGGCCTGAACCGGTATCGGTCGAGCGCCTCCAGCAGGCGCTGGCGGCGGCGCTGGCGAGCGAGTCGGCGGAGCTGCGGGCACGGACGCTGGATGCTCTGCAAGCGGCCGGGCTCGACGCATCTTTACTGGCAGGCGTGCAGGCCGGCCTGTCGAGCCCGGACTGGCTGGTCCGGCTCATGGCGGTGCGGCTGCTGGGCGAGCGCAAGCCGCCGCAGTGGGAAGCACGTCTGCGTCCGCTGGCTGTTGAGGACGCTGATGAGCTGGTACGGGCGCTGGCCGCCTCGTATCTCCCGGCGCTCGAGCAGCCGGGTGGAGAAATTGGCTCCGCGACGGGCGCGCCGGCCCATTGATATTCATTGCTCCAGACACAAAAATACGCTGTCCGCGTGAGACCACGCGGGCTCGGCCGAAGTGGCGGAATTGGCAGACGCGCGGGATTCAAAATCCCGTGGCCGCAAGGTCGTGAGGGTTCGAGTCCCTCCTTCGGCAGTGACGGGGGATCCGTTACCGCACGGGGTTACGTGCGTGCTTCGAGCGTTTCGGGGGTAAGAGCGCGTGAGATACGGCTGACCAGTTCTTCCAGGCTGTGCCTGAGGTGCAGCCCAACGAAGTACTCGCGGTTTAGTGCAATCGCGTCCTGCTCGCGAGCGTGCTGCAGGCGTTCGATTTCCTGCTGGAATTCGGCCGTGCGCCAGGAATCCTGCCGAAGCAGATGCTCATTGACGGCGCGAATTCCATCAAACACGGCGCGACGCTCGGTGTGATTGTTGTAATCGTGGGCCGCCAATTCCTGCGAGCGGCGAATCAGCTCCGCCCGGCGCCGCAACAGGTCCGGGGACGGGTTGCACACGTAGCGCTGCGGGTTGTAAAGCAGGTCACGCGCGCGCCAACGGGCCTGCGCCACCTGTTCGTCGGTCACGCCGGTGCGCGGCAACGGCAGATATACAGTGGCCGTCACGCAGCACATCGACGGCGGCGGAGCGCCCAGGAATCGGGCCAGGAAGTCGTCCGTAACCTCGTCGTACTTCGCTCCGCCGATGCCATGAATGAATAGATCCGCCAAAAACAGGCGTGCGAAGCCGGACAAGGTCAGCGCCCGCGGGCGCAGGCGCCAGCCGAGCCGCTCTAACTCCCAAGGTTGGTCGTGCATTTCGCGATCGGCCAGAGCCGTAACGTCCATGCTCGTAACAAACGTGCGGTCCGCGAGCAGGTCTAGCTGCTCACCCGAGCGCCTCACGAAGAGGTGCGTCCGCGGGCCGTCGCAACGCATGATCCACAGCGGGACCTCGATTCGACCATCCTGCGTGACCAGGGGCGGCACGGGCCTGGCAGGATTTTCCACCTTGTGTCGCTCGCGGAACGCTTGGCGCGCTGCGTTGTAGCTGGCCGCTGATGACTCTGCGTTGAGCATGAGCTGCGCGGCGAAAGCTCGAAACGCCGGCGTTCCGCACAGCTCGGATATCCGCAGCTCGCGCACGCCGTCCAAGCCGAGGGCCGCCTCCAGCGCCCGAAAGCCCCGCGCCAGGCCGTCGCAGTAGCGGATCCGTTCGCCGTCTGCCAGCCACCCCTCGGAGAACGGCCTCAGCATGGAAACATCGTAATGCTCGTAGACAGAGGCGACCCGAAAGAAGAAATCGACCCATTGCTCGCGCGGCACCTCCGGCTGACACTCGTCGGGGCGAAGGGTGCCGAGCCCGGGGATGCTCACGTCGACACGCCGCAATGATCGCGAGGTGATCTGGGGGACTTCCAGGCTCCGCGTCTTGCCGACATCCGAATCAACCGCCACGAAGACTGCCGAACCGCATGTGTGGCGGCTTAGTACATGGGCCGCAATGATCTTCGCAAAGACGCCCGCGTGGAAAAACTCGGTCTGGTGGCCAGTCGCGATCACCGGGCCGTTCAGTTCCAACTGCGATCGCAGATTCGTCCGCCAGGCGGTCAGCGGCCGGCCAAGGATGGTGATAGGCTCCAGCCGCTGTTGTACCTCGCCGAGAAGGGCGAAGATTTCCGCAGGGCTTGGCTCGATAAGGACCCCCAAGTGCCCGCGTGGCGCCACCAGCCGGTCGTATGAAATCATCGCCTTGGCGTGCAGCAGTAGAGAGCCAGTCCGGTTTCGCGCGGCAGCGCGACCGCCTCCCGCCGCAGTTCACGCACGAAAACCTCCAGGTAATGTTGCAGCCGCGCGGCCGGGTCGTCCAGCGTGCCGCCGAATTGGCGGCTGCGGTCGGGATAGATGCACCGCACGGGGATTTCGCAAATGCGCAGCCCGGCCAGCGCGCATTGCACCCAGAACTGCAGCGGGAAGGCATAGCCCGGCTCATCGAGCGTGAGGCGTCGCATGGCAGACACGCGATGCGCTTTGAAACCACAAAACGAATCCGTCAGCTCCAGTCCCAAGACCTGTGCCAGGACGCGGTTGATCGTAAAGTTAATGAGGCGCCGCTCGGGCGGGGCCGGGTCGTCGTCCGGGAACGGCCGCAAGTAGCGCGAACCGCTGATTACGTCCGCCGTGTCAGTCTGGATGCGATCGAGAAACTCGGGGATTTGCGCCGGCTCGTGCTGCTCGTCGCAATCCATCGTGATCACCCAGTCGTAGTCAAGGCGCGAGGCGTAATGGAAAGCATCGATCAGGCTCTGGCCGTAACCGCGATTCTCCGGGTGCCTGATTACGGCTACGTTTGGGTGACGCGCCAGCAGCGTCGGAGTGGAATCGGTCGAGCCGTCGTCGATGACCAAAATGTCGCCACAATATCGGGCTACGGCCTTCAGAACGCGCACAACATGGCGCTGCTCGTTGAAAACTGGGATAGCAACTAAATAGCGCATTTCGGCTCCACGGCGCCGACATTGTGTCAGCAGTCGATTGTTGCGCCGCTCGGCGAATAGTCAAACCCCCGCCTACGTGATCAAGTCGAGGGAAAGCCGGGCGATATCATCGGCTGCCTCGGGGCGCCCGAGCCGTCGCGAGGAGTCCTGTAAACGTTGCAGCGCGGCGGGGTCGTTCAGAAGCTGACTCACGCGATAACCCAGCAGCCGCGGGTGGCTAACCCTGATCGCCGCCCCGTTTTCCAGCAGGTAATCGCTGTTTCGCGTCTCTTGTCCCGGAATTGGGCTGATGATCACCAGCGGCAGCCCGCAGACCAGGACCTCGGCTACCGTCAGCCCGCCGGGCTTACCGACGGCGAGGTCGGCCGCGAACATCCATTCGTGAATTTGATCCGTATACGGCAGCACGCAGACGGGGCGTCTGGCGGAGGCTGCCAGGCGTAGCAGGCGGTGCCGCAGAGCCTCGTCGCGGCCGCCCACGACGGCGATTTGCGCTTCGGCCTCCATTTCGATCAGCTGCCGCAGCAACGTGTCCGGTGCATTGATGCCCCGCGCGCCGCCCAACAGAAGAACGCATGGCAGCCTTTCATGCAATCCAAGCTTCGCGCGGGCTTCTTCCTTGCCTAAGGGCTTTAGAAAACCTGGGCGCACAGGAATGCCGGTGGCGAAGACGCGCTCCGGGGCCGGCCCCCAGGTGGTCAGGTAGAAGCGCCCCAACTCGGTAGCAGTGAAGTATCGTTCGGTCGGCTCGTTCACCCACATGCGATGGGTTTCGAAATCGGTTGTTACGGTTGTTTGTGGGCAATCGAGGCGCCGCTTGCGGCGCAGCCCGGAAACGATTTCGGCCGCGAGAAAATGGGTATTTATTATGAGTTGGGGATTACGGCTGACGATGTATCGGGCAGTCCGGGCGACAAAGAGGTTCTGGGCCGCGACGCGCAGGCGGTCAAAGCTGGCGACCGGACGATCGCTGTAGTCGTACAACCAGCCCATGCCCGTCGGAAAATATCGGATTAGATTCACATAGCCGCCGCCGTAGAGCTTTTTGAAGAACGGGCCGGCAGAATCGAGCACGTCGTGGGTTTCGACCTGTACGTGGGGCGCGCGAGCTCTTACGGCCGCCAAGACTCCCTGCGCTGCAATGGTGTGCCCCGCGCCGGCGGAGGCGGTCAGGATCAAAATCGGTCGCCCAGGTTTCATAATCCGCCAGAGTGCGGGGGCAACCCGTGTTGTGTCAACTACCCGCCGCGACGCGCGAGTTGTACTTCGAGCTTTGCCGCCAGGCGTGTGAGCGATTCCACTAGTTCGTCAAATGAGACACGACAGCCGGCGCGCGGCGCGCATATGAGGTCCATACCGGCGGGCAGTCGGGCGCGGTTTAGCCGGAACGCCTCCCGCAGCAATCGTTTAAGCCGGTTGCGTTGGACCGCACCGCCGTACTTGCGTCCGACTACGATGCCCAACCGAGAATGGGGCAATCCGTTTCGCCGCGCCCACACCGTCAGACGGCCATCCGAAGCGCGCACGCCGCGGCGAAAAGCATCGTGAAAATCGCTGCGGCAGCGCAGGCGCATTTCCGCTGGAAAGCAGAAGGCGTGGCGCTGCGGAGGAGGATCAGACATTATCGTTGGTGCGCGGCCGGAAGAAACCGATGCTGGCGGTCTGGCCGTTCAGGAAACTGCGGCGCCCGATGGGCGCAATTTCGCCGGCGGCGAAGAAGCCGGCCATCGGCAGCGCGCCGCACGCATCGTAAATCATCCGGGCATCGTGGCTGCGATGGTTGAATAGCCGAGTGCCGCGTCCGTTGCACGTGAATAGCAGGGCGCCGGCGGCGGGGCGGTCGCGTTCGCGGGCGAGGGCGTGGTCCAGGTCGTTAGTGGCGGAGCTTTCATCGCGCACCTGGAACTGGACCGTCTGCCCGGTACGAATCAGGTCATTAATAGCCATAGCGCCGGATTCGGGGTCGAAGCCTATGGGCAGGCGGATCAGGAAGTCGCCCTGCGTGAACTCTTTTTGGTATTCGTTGATGGCATAACCGACCAGCAGCCCGCGGCGTTGCAGCAACAGGCGGTCGCGGGCCGGCGCGTTGACCAGCAGTTGCTTGACGACTTCGAGCGGCGGTTGGCCGCTCAGCTCGTGGATAATGTTTCCATCGGCGCGTGTTACCACGAGATGCCGGCCGATGGGCCGGCAACCTTGCGACACGACCATTTCGAGATTGATGTTGCCCCAGAGTGCGACGCCCACCATTCCGTGCCGCAGCGTATAACCGTCGAAGACCAACAGGTTTTGGCCGGGCTCATCCGCGGCCGACGCCATCCCACCCAGAACGGGGCGGCCCGGGTAAACGTGGTTCAGTTGATCGAGCAGCGTCACCAGTCCTGGCGTGGCGCTAAAGGTGAAAGGATCGCCCAGCAGGATGAAATTGGGATCGACATCCGCGGGGGCGCCGACGTGATCGCGAAAGGGTTCGGGATCCTGCAGGCGCTCCAGGTCTGACTCTGCCAGGTGAAACGATCTGACTGTCACGTCAGGCATGTTGGCAGCCCACACCGCAAGTGCCGGCTGGCTCTCGTACTCCTGGTCGGCGTGAATGACGCCTTCCGCCGTGACGCCTACGAACGTGCGCGCCCGCAAAAGTTCGTGCAGTTCCAAAGCCAGACGCTGGAGTTCCTCCTCGTAATGCGCGCTGGCAAAGATGAAACCAAGATCAACCGGGAGATCGCCCAATCCAGAGCGAATGCGCGTGGCGAGAGCCAGCGCCGTGTCGTCCCCCTTGATCGCTCTGGTAAAAGCCGTGGCGATTTTCACCGTCGAGTCTCCGGCACTATTCTATGAACGGCAAATCCGATTCACCACGAACACGGAGAAGCCGGCTGGGTAAGTAGAAAGCGCCAACGGCGAATCCCCAAAAAACGATCCGGAGCGGTCGCATAAGACCGCTCCGGTCCTCCTCTCCTCTACTCTCCCGGGCGCAAAAGATCGCGGTCGGCTAGTCACCACGGCGACCGAAACAATGCCGAACAAGAGGTTCAGTTTACCGTTTCGTTCCGTGGAACTCAACAAATTTTGTAGCGCTTTCGCCTTACAGGGCTTTGCTTTTGAGCGGCGGTTAGTCCGCCGGAGCCGGCGGGGTAGTCTGCCGAGCGGCGATCAGTACTCCGATTTCGAACAAGATGAGCATCGGCCCAGAAAGCAGGAGGTGGCTGAAAAGATCCGGCGGGGCCAACATGCAGGCGACAAAGACGATTAACAATATCGCAACCTTCCGGTAGCGGCGCATGGTTTCAACGGGTACCAGACCGGTTCGGGCCAAAAACACAACCACTAGGGGTAACTGGAAAGCCACCCCAAAGGCGATGGTCAGAAGAAGCACGAAGCTCAGGTACTCGCCGATCTTGAACTGGCTCGACACCATGGCCCGCTGCTGGTCGGGCTGGAACTGGTAGGAGTAGACCTTGTCGGGCTGACGAACCTTGAAGCGGTGCTCGTTCACGTTGAACCAAATCGCTCCGACCGGCGGCTCAGCGGGGTCTTGGGCGACAACCGGCACGGTCGGCCAGGTTTCGAGTGCCGGCTGGGTGGTGGCAGGCGCGGCGGGCGAAACGCTAAGCAGCCTTTGCTCCAGCGCGTTAGGGTTTGCGCGCGGAAGCGGCAGCCAGTTGCCGAAACCGACGAGGAAATTAAGGCTCACCAGCAAGGCGAAGAGGTACATGAAAGCAACGCCGAGCAGGAACAGGAGAACACTGGGCAAGGTCAGGCGGTGGACCCAAGCGCGTTCATTCGGATACAGGCCGGCTGCGACAAAGGTCCAGAGCTGATAGATGATGTAGGGGCCGCCGAGAATGAGGGCGGAAATCAGGACGACTTTGACGTAGACCAGGAGCGTTTCGGCGGGGCTGGTGGCCAGCAAGTTCTCAGGTTGATTGTTGGCCCGCAGCGCCAGTACGAGCGGGCGTACCAACACCTCCAGGAGGTAACGGGCCAAAAAGATGCACGGGATGCTCAGGAGCACTAATGCCACTAAGCTGCGAAGCAGACAGCCCCGCAACTCGTCCAGGTGCTCCCCCAACGTCATACGTTTTTCGTCCGGTTGGACCGGCTGGCGCCGAAACGTGGCAAACATGGCGGAATGATACCGCCAAAAATCGAACGCGCCAGCCGCTCCCGCC
>JAAYXS010000514.1 GCA_012515775.1 Phycisphaerae bacterium | reverse complement strand
TCGTCGGCGAAACGCCCCACCAGATCATCGCTGCGCACGCGCCGCGCCAACGCGCAGCCCAGCCGCTCAATCAGGCGGTCGCGCTCCTCCCAGCGTCCGCTGTCGTCCAAACGCCGCATGCCCTCCAGCGCCAGCACGACCGCTACCACCGGTTCGTTCGTCTGATACGAATCATTCAACGCGTGCGCCGCCAACGTGAAGAAATCATTGCGCGTCAACACGCCCGACCCGCGATCCGTGCGCTGCACCACGCGCCAGCGCTCCACACACGCCGTGTGCCGCCAAAATATCGTCAGAAGCTGCCCCACCGTCCGCCGCAAGCCAAAGCCCGGCGCGCCGACCTGACGCAGGTTGCCCACCGCAACCACGCCGAGCGTCCCACCCGCTTCGCGCACCGGCCAGATCCAAACCCAGGGCTCCTCCGTACGAGCCGCCAGATCATCCAGCAGCGGCCCGCAACCCGGGTCGCCCGCCACAAACTCCTTGCCGCTGGTCGCCACGTGCCCCAGCACCCCATGCCGGCTACTGGGCCCTACTATCTCACCGTGGCCGCCGGAAAGGGGCTGCAAGGCCTCGGCCCCGGCCCGGACGTGATAACAACGCACCCGGTTCGCTCCGAGGTGCTCGGTCAACAACTCCCGCACCAATTGGTCAAATGACGCCCATAGCTCTGCCTGCCCCTCGTGCTCCGCCAGCCATTCAAGAAAACTGCGGCACATGGCGTCTGCCACCCCGGCCGGCCGACGCCCCAAATCCAAGGCCGCCGCCGAAACCCCACGCACCGCAGGCGGCGCCGGCTCCGCCAGACTGCCGCGCCGCCGCGTGAAGGCGAAACCGGCCAGCACGGCTACCGCGGCCAGCGCCGCCCCCGCCGCAAACCACAACGTGTTCGCATCTGAGCCGAACATCTACGCCTCTCCTCATCACGCCGGCGGCAAATTCGCCGGTGGGGGCACGAACTGCACTTCTGTCGCGCCGGCCGCCAAACCTGGGTTCTCCCCGGATTCCGCCGGCTCACCCTCGGCCCGCACCAGCGCTTCGACCAGTTCCGACAGCCGCGTCGGGCTGAACGGCTTGGGCATCACCTGCACGCCCCAACGCGCCAAGCGCTCACGAATTTCGCCGTGATCCCACCGATTAGTCAGTACGATCACCCCGCGCCGCACGCGACTCTGCGGCAATATGGCCTCAATCAGCTCCAGACCGTCGACGCCGGGCATGTTCACATCCGACACCAGCACGTCCACCGCCTGCTCTTCGATCAACGCCAGCGCCGCCGCCCCGTGCCGCGCTTCCAGCACCTCGTGCCCCTGGCGGCGCAGCCACATCGCGATCAGACGCAGAATGTGCGGATCGTCCTCGGCTACCAGAATCCGGCTCATCGCGCAAACGCCTCCGCCGACTCGGTGTTCGAGACCGGCAGTTCAACGGTGAACGTCGAACCCTGGCCGGGCTCGCTCTGTAAATGGATGTCCCCGCCGTGCAGCCGGGCCACCTCGCGCGCGATGGCCAGACCGAGCCCCGTGCCCGCGACGGCCTGCACCTTGTCGTCCGAGGCCCGGTAGAATTTCTCGAAGATGTGCGCCTGGTCCTCCGGCGCGATGCCGATGCCCGTGTCCCGCACGCTGATCGCCACGCGTTGCTCGCTGACCGTGAGCGTCACCTGTACGGTTCCGTTCTCCGGCGTGTACTTGATCGCGTTGCCGATCAGGTTCATCAGCAGCACCGACAGGCGCTGCTTGTCGCCGCGGACTTTCGGGGCCTTGGGCGGCAGCGTCAGCGTCAAGTCGATGCGCTTCTCGTCCGCCGCCCCCAGGTTGTCCTGCACCATCTGCCGGATCAGCCGCACCAGGTCCACGTCGCCCACGTCCAGGCGCGCCGTGCCCACCTCCAGTTGCGACAAACTGAGGATGTCTTCCACCAGCGAAGAGAGCCGGCGCGTCTCGCTCATGATGACGTTGTAGCATTCCTTGCGCGTCTGCTCGTCATCGAAGCCCGGCCGCGTCAGGGTCTCGGCATAGGCGTGAATGCTGGTCAGCGGCGTGCGCAGCTCATGCGTAACATGGTAGAGGAAGTTGTCGCGCGCCCGCTCGCTTTCCTTGAGCCGCCCAATGTCCTCAATACTGACCAGCGTCTCGCCGCCCGCCGCCTCGTCCGACAGCGGCAGCACCCGGAAACGCAGCGTGGTTTCGCTCTCGCCCGTCGTCAGCGTGTGATCGATCGCCAGTCCGGCGCTGGAACGCGCCTGCGCTCCGCTGACCGCCGCCGCCACCGCCGGCGCCCCGACCGCTTCGCCTAATGGCTGCCCCAGCACCGCCTCGCTCCGCGCCCCCAGCAGGGCCAGCGCCGAACCGTTGGCATACGTAACCGTCTGGTCTGAGTTCACACACAGCACGCCGAACGGCAGCCGGTCAACCACTCGTCTGAATATCGCCCCTTCAAAACGCGTCAGAATGTCGCCCGTCTGATTGGCGCGCCGCACCGTTTCCAACTGCTGCCGTGCCGCGGCGAACTCCCGGATCAGCATGTTCCAGGACTGTGCCGTGGCCCCCAGCGCATCGCCTAATGTCAGCGCCTCCAACTGCCGCTCGATGCCCGCGGCGTAGTGCTCCAGATTCTGGTGCAACGCCGCCAGCGGCCGCAGGTGACCCCGCAAACGCCGATACAGGAGCACGAAGACGATCAGCGTCGTGCACGCCGCAATCGCCCAATTCCAGAACAGGTGCGAATCGCTCGCGAGATCCCACGCCCCCGCCAACTCGATCCGCAGTGTGCCTTCAAGAACGCCCTCCGGCGTCCGAACGTTCGCGGCCGCGACCGTCAAATCCTCAACCGCCGTCAGCGTTGGCACGGCGTGGCCCGGCGATGGCCACACGAACCGCACCTCACCGGCCGGTCCCGTCCATTGAATCGCGTGCACACCCGGACGCTGGGCGACTTGCCGCAGCAGTGCCGTCGCCGTGCCCGACTGCATTCCGCTGCCGATGGCGTCGGCGGTCAGGGTCGCCAGTCGCGCCGCTTCCGCCTGCCGCGCAGCGGTCGTCTGCTCCTCCCACGCGTTCCTGGCGACCAGGTAGGCCGCCGCGAACCCGGTAAAAATGATCGCCACAAAGCATAACCCCACCGCTTCCGGTAAAACGCCCCGCCACAGTAAATGGCGCGCGCCCGCCGGTTGCTTAGGCGTGATTTCCTGTATCTGTTCTGCGCACACGGCCGGCCTGCTCTCCCACGGCGCTTCGGGTCTTCACCGACGCATCGGTGCTGCCCATTGAGGACTTGAAGAGCGGCGGGTGCACCGATAACTGCAACCGCGCTATCTGCCGCTGTCCGCCGATATCCACAGGCCCCCGCCCATAATCGATGCACTTCGGCCGACAGCGAAGCCGTTCGCGGAAAGGTGAAAAAATGGCGAGCCGCATTCAATCGGCCGCCACGAAGGCAGGTCCCCCCGGAAACCGTCAGCGGCTCGACCCGAAAATATCGGCCGACAGCCCTATTCGCTGCCCCTCCGCGCCGTCCCAATGGTGCGCGCTCAACGATTCTACAATTTGCGCCGCCAGGCGAACCGCCGCTACTCCGTCCGCGGCCGAAACCGGGGGCGTCCTCCGATTTCGCACGCAATCGATGAATGCTTCCAGCTCCGCCTCCAGCGGATCGCGCGGGTCGATCATCAGCGGTTCAATATGTACCAGCTTGCCGAAATCCAGTCCCGCCATCTGCGACAGGTCTTGCATGTTCCGCTCGCGCGCCATTTGCAGCACGTCGAGATTCCGGTCGCGCGTCACCGCGATGCCCGCCTTCTTCTGGTAATCGAGCGACACGTAAGCCGTTTCGCTGAAAACCCGCAGCTTGCGCTCGGTCTTCAGCGCTAGGCGCGACGCCGTGAGGTTCGCCACCGCCCCGCGCCGAAAGCTGACCCGCGCGTTGGCGATGTCCTCCTGCGGCCCGAGCACGTTCACGCCCACCGCGTCCACGCGCACCACCTCATCCCGCATCAGGTGCAGCAATATGTCGATGTCGTGAATCATCATGTCGAACACGACGCCAACATCGGCCGAGCGAAACGTGAAGGGACTGATCCGATGCGTTTCAATGAATTTCGGCTGCACGCCCAGACGCTCGACTGCCTGCACGGCCGGATTAAACCGCTCCGTGTGCCCCACCTGAACCAGAACATTGCGCCGCGCCGCCAATTCCGCGATCTGCTCGGCATCCGCGACGTTCGGCGCCAGCGGCTTTTCAATCAGCACCGCCACGCCCGCCTCGATCAGCGGCCGCGCCACCGCCAGATGGTGTACCGTCGGAACGGCCACGCTGGCGGCCACAATATCGCCCAGTTCCGGACAGAATGCCGCCGCCCAGCGTGCCCCGAGCGGCTCCGCCAACGCGCGGGCCCGTTCCACGTTCGTGTCGACGATCGCCGCCACACGGACCCCGGCCATCTGCGCATATCTCTGGGCGTGGTAGCGACCCATGTGCCCCGCACCCATCACCGCTACTGGAATCGTCTCACTCATGCTCGCTCACCGCTCGTCGGTTCCACTGGTGTCGGACCGGTTTGACCGGTCAGGTTCCCCACCCCCCAGGCCGTCAGCCTCGCCGGCTGTTCCAGCCTGGTAGAACCACTGCCGATCCTCCGGCACATCGCTGCGCTCATGCTCCCGCACACGCCCGAACTTGCCCGAGGTCAGCATGCGCCGTACGAATCCAACCAGATAGGCCACATGTTCGTCGCGCATCAGGCCATTGCTTTCGATCTTGCTCAGGGCCGCCGCCGTGCATAGCGGCAACTGGTTGCGGCGCCGCGCATATAAAAGCCGGGCGGCCGTGCGAAGGTTTCGAATCGACTCCTCCGGGATTTGCCAGCGCCGCATGCCCTCACTGTTCACGCCGCGCACGGTCTGCGCGTGTCCCATCACTTTCATGTAGGGTGGAACGTCGTGCACGACGCGCGTCATGCCGGCCACGTACGCGTCGCGCCCGATCGTCACAAAGTGGTGCATCGCTGCCACCCCGCCCACCACGACGCGATCCTCAATGCGCACATGCCCGGCGATCTGCACGTTGTTGGCGATTAGCAGATGATTGCCGAGGTCGCTGTCGTGCGCCACGTGTACCCCGACCATCAGCAGGTTGTGATCACCGATGCGCGTCACGCCTCCGCTACGGCGGTCGACCTCCGTCCCGCGATGGGCGGTCACGTGCTCGCGAAAAGCATTGTGGCTGCCCACCACCAGGCGGGTCGGTCCGCCCTTGTACTTAAGATCTTGCGGCGCGCCGCCCAGTACGCAGTGCGGATAAAATACGTTGCAGACGCCGAATTCGGCCGGTCCCAGCAACGTCACGTGCGCCATCAGCTCGCACCCGTCGCCCAGCACGACGCCCGGCCCAACCACGCAGTACGGTCCAATCTTGACTTCCTGCCCGAGTATCGCTTGGGGGTCAATTACCGCGGTCGGATGGATTTGGGTCATAACTCACGTTTAGCTCGGGTCCGCGTCGACCAGCATGAAGCGGATATTCGCCTCCGCCGCCAGTTCCGACGCCACCCGCGCCTGGCAAAAAACCTCCCCGCTCCTCGATTTCACCCGGATAGCATGCGCTTCCAGCATCAACTGGTCCCCCGGGACCACCGGACGGCGAAACTTCACTCCCTCCAAACTCAGCAGCACGGCCACCTTTCCCGTGTGCTCGAGCTTCTGCGATAGCAGCAGGCCGCCGAGCTGGGCCATGGCCTCGATGATCAGCACCCCCGGCATGATCGGCTTGCGCGGGTAATGCCCCTGGAAGAAAGGCTCGTTTATGCTCACGTTCTTAACGCCGATGGCCCGGCGGTCACCTTCTACTTCAATCACGCGGTCCACCAGCAGCATCGGATAGCGGTGCGGCAGGATGCGCTGGATGGCTTCAATATCGAGCCGCGGGGCCCGGCTGAGCGTCTCCTGCGCCGCTTGGTTGGCGTGCTGTTCCAGGATGCGCCGCACCAGTTCGTGATTCAGGTGGTGCCCCGAGCGCCGCGCGAAGATACGCCCGCAAACAAAGCCGCCCGACAGCATCAGATCGCCGATCAAATCCAGCACTTTGTGTCGCACGCACTCGTCGGCGAAGCGGTAACTGTTCTCGATCGGCCCGTCTGCTCCGATTACCAGCACGTCCTGGTACGTTAGATGCTGCCCCAGCCCGGCCTCCCGCAGTTGGTGCGCCTCTTCCTCCAGCACGAATGTCCGCGACGGAGCGATCTCCGTCAGGAAACGATCACGGTCAAGCACGAAATGGCAAGTCTGCCGCCCGACCGGGTTCTCGTGCCCGTAGTCCAACTCGTAGTAAATGTCGAGCTGCTCGCCGCTGCCCGGCCAGGCCACCACTTCCGAGTCCCCGTCGCTGACTCGCGCCGGACTCAGCACGTGCAGGTACTTGCGCTCCGCCTCCTGCGGTACGGCCCCGGCCGAGATCAGCGATTCGGTGAACAACACGCAACTGCCATCGCCCGAAGGCAGCTCGGCGTTATCCAGCTCAACCTCAATATTGTCGATGGCCAAGGCCCGCAATGCGGCCAGGCAGTGCTCGACAGTTTCGATCGTGACAGTCCCGTTTTTGAGCGATGTGCGGCGGGCGCGCTTCGATAGATTGTCGATACGCGCCGCAACGCGTATCGGTTCGGGCCCATCCGTGCGAACGAAGGTAATCCCCGTCCCCACCGGGGCCGGCTTGAAGCGCACGCGCACCGGGAACCCGGTGAACAGACCGCGCCCGGTCAGCTCAACTTCCCGCTCTATCGTCTGCTGCTGATTCAAGCCGTTCCACTCGTCGCATCAGCTCCCGCACCTGTTCGATCATCTTTGGGAGGCGCCGCACGCCGATCTCCTGCCGCCCGAACTGCCACTGCGCCCGCGCGGGAATACCGCGGTAAATGGCATCCGCCGCCAGATCAGTCATGACGGCCGACTTGGCCGCCACCTGCACGCGGTCTCCGACGCGCATGTGGTCGATCACACCCACCTGGCCGCCGAGCACAACGTGCCGCCCCAGCACGGTCGATCCCGAAATCCCGCACTGGGCGACAATTATGCAGCCTTCGCCGACCACCACATTATGTCCCACCTGAACCAGGTTATCAATCTTCGTCCCCCGCCCGATACGTGTGGCCCCGGTCCGCGCCCGGTCTATGCAGCTCGCCGCCCCAATCTCGACATCGTCCTCAATGACCACCGTCCCCATCTGAGGAATCTTCCGGTGCTGGCCGCCGCGCTGCAGATAACCAAAACCGTCCGCGCCGATCGTGGCATTGGGGTGGATAATCACGCGCTCGCCGATCGTCACACGTTCGCGCACCACCACGTTCGGCCATAGCACGCAATCGGACCCAATGACCACGTCCGGCCCAATCCGCACGCCCGCGTGCAGTTGCGTCCGCGGCCCGATGCGGCTGCGCGCTCCGATCGTCACCAACGGCCCGATTGCCGCGCCTTCAACCTGCGCATCAGGCGCGACAACCGCGCTCTCATGAACGCCGGTCGGCACTTCGTCGACCGGCGGGCCAAGCCAGCTCAGCAGATCGCATAGCACAAGCTCCGGGTCGCGCACGCGGACCGCGGTGCGCCCGGCCGGCGCCTCGCAATCCAAAGGCATCAGCACCGCGCCCGCCGCCGACTGCGCCAAGCGCGGCAGCAAATGCTTGGATGCGATCCATGAGAGCATGTCCGGCCCGGCCTCTTCCAGCGTGCCAATGCCGCGGATGATAAGTCCGGCGTCGCCATGCACATCGCCCCCGACGCGCTGCGCCAGTTCGCCAACGGTGATCGCGATCTCGCCCGCCATCTGCCTTTAGCCCGCTTCGCTACCCCCGGCCTTGATCCATCCTTCCTTCGATCCCTTCAACTTACGGCATCTGCAAATCCGGCACGCGCGGCTTGGCCCGGAAGTCGGCGTTCAGTTTGCCCAAAACCGCCTCCGTGATATCAGCGCTGTCCCGGGCGTAGATCACCTTGCGCGATCGCATCTGCGCCTGAACGTCGTCCGGGTCGCTGACCGGCTGATACTCATCGCGATAAAGCACCAGGTCATATCCGGCATTTTCGGCGATGCTCTGAGTAGCCGCCAGAATGTCGCGATAAATGCGGTCCGTGATCAGCGCTACTTCGCGCGTCATGTTCGCCTGCTGAAACTCAAACCACGTTTTGTGGCTGATCCGGGACTCGAGCACCTCGGACATCTTCTTCACGTAAGCCGGGTCATCGCGATCCATCTTGTCCAACGTGGCCTCGAGCATGTCGGACTTCTGCTTCCGCTCCTCGTTTTCGCGCTGCAGCCGGTCCTGGAGAACCTTCAGTTCATCCTGGACCGATTTCATCCGCTCGTACTCATTGAATAACCGGCCGATGTCCACCACCGCCACGCAGCAGCCCGTCTGTGCTCTCCCCTGCGCGTGCAGCCCGCTCGCCAGCCCAAAGACGACCAGTGCCGCGCCCGCCCCGACCAACAAACCTGTCCGCCATCCCTTGCTCATGCTCGACTCCAAGCTCCCAAAAAGCGAAAAAAACGCGCGGCCGCGCCGGGACCCGCGCCGGCCCCTATTGTCGCCGGGCCTTCTGTTGCCACAAGGGCGCGATTCGATAGATCCGTTGCCGGACGTCCCGGCCTGCTGAAAACCAACGCGATGCGCACGGAAGCGCTGCCCCCAAGGTCGCTGTAGTCACATTGAGGCGAGCTTTTATCAGAACGCCGCGCTCACGCGGGGGTGAGCTCGCACTTTGAGGCACACGCCGCTTTTTCCGGCGGTTGAACGGCGATGGTGCCCGGTTTGGTGATCGGCACCGTGCCGTACTTGGCGGCCACTTTGCGAATCATCTCGTCGCGATAAGTGCTGGTCCAACTACAGGCCGGGATCATTTTTACCTGACCGTCGGAAACATCCTCGTACGCGTAGCAGGAGCGGCAGTTCTCGATGCGGGCTGCGTCGATTTCGTGATATTCCTCAAACGGTATGACGGCCACGCGGAGAATCCGCGAGAGATTGAAGTACTGCCGCGCCAAATCACCAGCGCGCCGCCCGCGCAGAAGGCCGCCCAGGAACTTCACCAGAACCACGACCGGGTTGCCGCGGAACGCTTTGCGAATAGCAAGCCCACGCACCACCAGCGGCAGGAACATCCGCGCCGCCAGCCACTTGGCACGCCAGCGGTCGATGCGGCTGGCCGGGTTGAGACGCGCCACCACCGGCTGCGTCTGCTTGGCGCGCTTGAATACTTCTTGTGCAACCCGGCTGAATGGCATTTTCAGGAAATGATTGATGCTGACGTAGCGCTGGCCGTCCGAAGCGAGCAGCGTCATCGTTTCGCAATCCGGGTGTACGCCGGCGAACATCAGCGACTCCGACGTGCTGCGGCCGGTCAGGAAGGTGTACAGCGGCCGCAACTCCTGGATGAAGCCTGCCGGGACGAATTCCACCTGACCGCCGGGGATGCTCTCTTCAACCATCGCCTCGGCGTCCTCACGCGTGGTTTGCACCTCGGTCTTAAACCGGCCCTCCTCCCAGGTTTCCGCCAGCGGCAGCAGCGCCAGTTGCTCAATCACGCGATTGTTCTCGTGGCAGCATTCGACCAAATCCGCGATCCACTTGTCATTTATGCCGCGAGCTGCACAGCACAGGATGGTGTGCTTGATGCGGCTATACTTGGCGAGGTTCGCCAGCCCTTTTAGCTTCTTTTCGCAAGCACCCGGGCCGCCGCGCATGCACCCATATATTTCCGGACTCCGCCCATCCAGGCCGAACCGCAAACGCACGCGGGCCTCGCAGAGTTCCTTGCAGTATTCCTCATCCGCCAGGCGCAGGCCGTTGGTGATGACGCTGATCTTGAGCCCATACGTGCGGCCGAGCTTGACCATGTCGAGCAGGTCGTGGCGCACGGTCGGCTCGCCGCCGATGAGTTGCACGAGCGGCTTGGGATCGAGGCGGCAGAGAGCTTGGAATATTTTCTCGAAGTAGGCCAGCGGCGGGTTGTATTCGAAACCCATGCCGCGGATGTTGGCGATGCAGATTGGGCAACCCATGTTGCAGCGGTTGGTGATGTCGATCAGGACGATCGTCGGATTATGCGGCTTACGGCACTCCGTGCAGCGCAGGTTGCAGTTTTTCTTCGGGTCCTCGTAGCCCCAGAAGTCGCGCTTGCGTTGCCAGCGCGCCTCATCGGAGGCAACCATCGATTCGTTATCTCCGCAGGTGGGACAGTGCTTCAGGAGGTACACGTGTCCATCGTGTTTGACGTGTTCGCACGGTACGAGCGTCCGACAGTGCTTGCAAAATGCGCGATTGGCCTGCTCCATGCCGACTCTCCGATTGGGGCAACGCTTCTGGACGGACTGGTTGCCGCGCCTTGTGAAATGATAACGCAATTCCGGGCGCGCCAAGCGGAAGAAATACGCCGGCCGAGATTTTCTCAAAACCAAAACCGCCTCTGCTGCTCCGAATTTGTGCGACCGCCCCCCGACCGGACTCGCTGAGCCAACAATGCGCGTTATCTAATCAAAAGTATCCGGTTGCGCCGTAGGCGAGCGGACGCTGGAAGATCGGATCCGGCCGGTCCGGCCTTCGGTGTCGTTTACAATCCTCTGTTTCCTTGACCCGCGGTGCCACGTTGCCGCTCCCAGTCTCCTTGTGCGCGCCGTCGGATGGGTCACAATTTGAGCAAAGGGTACTAAAATGACCCAGTGGCCCCGCGCCTTTTTCGGCGTCGGGCCGTTCTGCTGGCGCCAGGCGAGCCTGGCTGCTGCCGTCCGAATTCGGCCGGCAGGCCCAAAGTGAGCGCTCCATGAAACGAGTGGCAATCCTCGCCTCGCCCGACAAACCGGCGGCGGTTCAAACGCTCGGTCGTATGCAGCAATGGCTGCGCGGGCGGGCCCAGGTGGTTTTTGCCGGACTGACGTATGACGGGCGGCAAGCTTTGCCGCACCGCCCCGAGTTGCTCTTCAGTCTCGGCGGCGATGGAACGCTCATTTCGGCCGCTCACAGCCTGGGCGAGCAGCAACTCCCGATCGTCGGCGTCAATCTCGGCAAGCTCGGCTATTTGGCCGAGTTCACCATGGAAGAGCTCGAGCGCGAAGGAGACTTTCTCTTTGACGGTGTGCTGCCGGTGACGCGCCGCATAATGATGCAGGTGGTCCTGGAACGCCGTGAACAACCGGTGTTCCGCACGCTCGCCATCAACGATTGCGTGGTTCTGGCCGGGCCGCCATTCCACATGATTGAGGTGGCGGTCACTGTGGATGGCGACGAGGTCACCCACGTTCGCGGCGATGGTCTGATCGTCGCTACGCCCTCCGGCTCGACCGCTCACAACCTGGCAGCGGGCGGCCCGATACTCGAACCGACCGGCGCCGCCTTCATCCTCACGCCCATTTGCCCGCAGGCGCTGACATTCCGCCCGCTGGTAATGGACGCGCGCCGCCGAATAACGATTGAGGTCGTTCAGGCGAACCCCGGCACGGCGATCGCGGCGGACGGGCGCGTTATGCCGTTCGATGGACGCGATCGCATCGCCATCACGCGCTACTCAGCCGATTTCCTGCTGGTGCGCAACCCGAAGCGCTCCGAATGGTCCGCCCTGCGGCGCAAACTGCGCTGGGGCGAGGGGCCCAACGTGCACTGAAAAACAGCCGTCAATGCAAACCCAACCTACCGCGAGTTCTAAACCGGCAAGCGCGAATGTGCGCCGCCTCACAACCATACTCCTGGCAATTGTGGCGGCTTCCAGCGCCGGCGGAGCGCTCCTGTGGTGGCATGCCGGGCAATGGCCGCGGCGTTTCGCCATCGTCGATGCCGGCCGGCTCTACCGCAGCGGGGAGGTCACTCCGCAGCACCTGGCCAGACTCCATCACGAGTACGGCATTCGCCGCGTCATCTCCCTGCTTGACCCGACCGCCGCAGTCACGCGCGCCGAGCGGGAGGCCGCCCAGACGCTCGGCCTCGAATGGCACAACGTCCCACTGCCCGGCGACGGCGCCAGCACGCCGCGGCAGCGCGACCTGTTGCGGGCGCTACTCGCGCAGCCCGATTCTCCACCAACGCTCGTACATTGCGCCGCGGGTGTGAATCGCACCGGGCTGGCCGTCGGAATGTACCGGCTGCATTGCCAGGGCTGGTCGCTCGCGCAAGTTATGGCCGAACTACGCGCTAACGATTTCGAAGACCTGCCTAAGCACCAAAATCTGCGCGACGCCCTGCAGGCTGAGGCGCAGCTTGCCGAGCAGGCGGCGGCTCCGGCCGCGCACCTTCCGGACGCCGAAGTCCCTGGATTGCCTGAACCCTGAATTCGGCCTGAGACGCCCCGCTCAGGGCACTTCTACGTGGTCGAGAACGTGCCGCACAACGTCCTCGCTGGTCTTTTCTTCGGCCTCGGCCTCGTAACTGACGATGATCCGGTGCCGCAGAACGTCGGGGGCGATGTCTTTTACGTCCTGGGGTGTCACGTAGCCGCGGCCGGCCAAAAAGGCCATGGCCCGCGCGCCCATCGCCAGGTAGATCGTGGCGCGCGGCGAAGCGCCGTACTCTATCCACTCGGCGATCTTGAGCTTGAAATCGGCCGGGCGCCGCGTGGCCTGCACCAGGGCCACGATGTAGTCCTTGATCTTGTCATCCATGTAGATTTCGTCGAGCACCTTGCGGGCGGAGAAGATGCGCTCAGGCTCCATGACCGGCTCGACCGCCGGCGCGCTGCGGTGCGTCGCCATCCGGTCGAGTATCTGGCGCTCTTCGGGCGCCGCCGGATAGTCGACCAACAGCTTCAGCATGAAGCGGTCCACCTGGGCTTCGGGCAGCGGGTAGGTGCCCTCCTGCTCAATCGGGTTCTGTGTTGCCAGAACCAGGAACGGACGTTCGAGCGGAAACGTCTCACCGCCAATAGTGACCTGCCGTTCCTGCATGGCTTCCAGCAGCGCGCTTTGCACCTTGGCCGGTGCGCGGTTGACCTCGTCGGCCAAAATCAGGTTCGAGAAAATCGGCCCCTTCTTAACGGCGAAAGTGCCCTGCTGCGGCTGAAAGACCATCGTGCCGAGAATATCGGCCGGCAGCAGATCAGGGGTAAACTGGATGCGTTGGAACTTGGTGCTAATGGCCCGCGCGAGAGACGCGACCGCGGTCGTTTTGGCCAGGCCCGGGACGCCTTCGAGCAGGATATGCCCGTCCGCGAGCAACCCGACCAGCATTTTCTTCAACAGGTTATCCTGCCCCACGATTACCCGCCGAATCTCCGCCAGCAGCCTTTCGAAGCTTTCATGGTGCTGACGGACCAATTCGCCAACCTGTTGAACCTCAACGTGCGTAACAGCCATTTGCTCTCCTGTCGCGGCCCGCAGGCTACCGTGCGCGGCTGACCGAAAAAAGGTAATCCGGGCGCTGAGAAAATCAAATCGGCGGTCGATCGAGGTCGCCGCCTGCTGTTGCGTTAGACGATCGGCCAGGGGAAAACCGACAAAAAAAGCCGGCGCACGCCGTGCGCCGGCCTATGTGGGGAGGTTCAGTTAAGGGCGCCGCTGGGTTCTCGCCGCACGCTGGGGCGGCCCGCCTACGCACCCGCGGGTTGGGCGGCTCGAATATTCAGGTCGCGCGACGCCTCGGTGAGCTTGCGGTCTTCGTCTTTTTCCTCGCGCAAGGTCTCCTTCAGCACATCGACGACGTCCTGGTGCCCGAGTTCCTCGGCCCAGGTACAGAGCGTTCCGTAGGTCGCGATCTCGTAGTGCTCGATTTTTTGAGCTGCCTCGACTAGCAGGGCGTCCATCACTTCTGGGTCGGCGTCCTCGCCCATGATGGTCGCGGCTTCCTCGATCAGCCCGGCCATCCCGTCGCATTTGCGATTTCTTGGCTTGACGTTAAGCATCTGAAAGACGCGTTCGAGCCGCGAAATCTGATTCTTGGTTTCGTCGGCGTGCTTTTGAAAACCGTTCCTCAATTTTTCGTCCGTGGCGGCCTTAGTGAACCGCGGCAGCGCCTTCGAAAGCTGCTTTTCCGCGTGCAAAATGTCTTCCAATTCATGTATGAACGCGTCGCGAAGGTTTTCCATCGGCATGGCTGTACTCCTCGGTCTAAAACCGAATTCCCATGATTCAACGGCCCGGATTATTCCCGCCGGGGCTGACGAGGCACTGAATTCCGCACGAAGCACACGTAACGCCCCCAAGCCCGCGCCGCAGCCATGTTTTGAGCCGCTTACGCCACTGCATCGCCAGCCATGTGTTCAGGCACTCAAGCCGTAGCACGTTTCATCGCACCCGATAAACTGCCCGCATGCCGGAAACCCCCGAAAGCGTGCCCGTGCGTTGTTCAGCGACGCCTGCGTTCCTCTGTCTCAAACGTTGCATCGACGCCTACCTCGCCTTCGTTGCGCTTCTCGCCGCAGCACCCCTCCTGCTTCTGATCGCCTGGCTCATCCGCCGCGAGAGTCCCGGCCCCGCGCTCTTCCGCCAACTGCGGGCCGGCCGCAACGGCCGCCCGTTCACACTGCTGAAGTTTCGCACCATGCGCAGCGACGCCGACCCCTACGGCGACTCGCCGCAAAGCGGCAGCGACCCACGCATCACCCGCATTGGGCGCATCCTGCGCGAAACCAGCCTGGATGAACTGCCGCAACTCATCAACGTGCTCCGCGGCGAAATGTCGCTGGTCGGCCCGCGCCCGCTCTATCTGCAGCAAATGCGCGAATGGAATACCCGCCAAAAAGCGCGTCTGCTGGTCAAGCCGGGCCTGACCGGGCTGGCCCAAATCCGCGGCCGAGGCGCACTGACGATCGAGGACAAACTCGAATGGGACGTCCGCTACGTCGAGCAGATCAGTTTGAAGACCGACTTGGCCATCATCATCGAGACTTTGGCACAGGTCTTTCGCCGCAGCGGCATCTACGAGGTGCAATACTCGCGGACGCAGGCGCGCCGCACGCAGCATGACGAAAAAAGCGGCAGCGCGCCTGGCGGGGCACGCTGCCGTTCATGAGCCAGTAGGGGAGGAACTCGCTTGTTCGCTGCTACTGCCGTCGCCGACCGTTAGTTCAGCAGGGACAACACGGTCTGGGGCTGGCTATTGGCCAGCTTCAGCGTCATGGTGGCCGACTGGACCAGGATCTGCGACCTCGTCAGCGTGGCAGTCTCCGAGGCAAAGTCGGTTTCCCGGATGGAGGCTTCGGCTGCAGCCGTGTTCTCGTACGTTACCGACAGTGAGTTACTGGTTGTTTCGAGCGTGTTCTTCTGGAAGGCGCCGAGGCGACCGCGTAACTGCGAGACCAGGTCCTGGGACGCGCGAACGATGCGCTGGGCCTGAGCGTAGTTGCCGGTCGAGAGGGCGTTGGACTGGCCGGTCGCCAGCGACGACAGGTAGCCAACCCCGGCGTTTCCGAGCGAGCCGGTGTCCACGGCCTGGATACCCATGCTGGCCTGGCCGGCAAGCGACACGGTTGGGGAGATCATGAAGTCGGCGCCGCCGCCGGTGATGGCGAAGACCTTTTCGGAATCCGTGGTGGCCAGGGTGCCGAATTCGGCGGACAGGTCGATGTCCAGGCTCAGGGCGGAACTGCGCATGCTGGCCCGCAGACCGTTGGTGATGGCGGTCACGCCGTTGATCTTGACCGAGGCGTCCTGGCCGAAGTCGGTGTTGTCGCCGTGGTCGCCGGCCTGCAGGTCTGCGAGGGTGCCATCGAGCACTTTAACCGTGACAAACTGGTCGGAGCCGTACTCAATGCTGTTGATGTGCAGCTCGGTGCCTGAGGCGTTGACCACGGCCGAGACACCGGTCATGTCCCGACTGGCGTTGATCGCATCGCGCATGGTGGAGATTTTCGTGCCGCTGCCGAAGGTCAGGGTTTCGCTGCCCAGGTTGCCGGCAACCTGGATCGTGACGTTACCGCCCGTCACGGAGGACGCGGCGAAAACCATCTCCGCCAATTGGGCCGAACCGGTTACTTCGACCGTGACGTTGCGCGCGCCGTCGGACGGGATCTTGGCCGCGTTGATGATCACGTTCTGGAAGTATTCCCCCGAGTCGGTGATGCCCGATGTGGTGTACGCCAACTCGCCGGAGAGCAGCTTGCGGCCCTGGAACTCGGTGTTGTTGGCGATACGGTTGATCGACTCGAGGATGGCGTCGACCTGCAACTGGTTCGCGTCGCGCTCCTCCTGGCTGATACCGGCCTCGTTGGCGCTGCGGTCGACCAGGTCCTCGAGCTGCACCAGCAGGTTGTTAATCTCGACCAAGCCACCCTCGGCTGAGGCCACGATGTTGTTGGCCCGCGAGATGTTGGTTATCGCAGCCTGAATGGCCTGCTGCTCGCAGCGCAGACTCTCCGAGGCGATGAGCCCGGCCGGATCGTCCTTGCCGGAGTTGATGCGGTAGCCTGTGCTCACGCGGTAGAGCGATGTGCTGAGCGCGGTGTTCTGTTGAGACAGAACTCGCTGAGCAACGAAGGAAGCGATGTTGGTGTTAATATAATTGCTCATGAACTGCGCCTCCACGGGCGTTGGGCGTTTGCGGGCTCGCGCCGCGTCCGCCGTTGTTTTGCCTCTTGCATCACAAACCGGCCGAGCCTCCCGGCTGGCCACAACTGTCAGAGGGGGAATCGTCGTGGGGCGAGAGCGGCTTTAGTTAAAAGGCGCCGGCGCAGATCAAGCCCCGGGGCGCCTGGGTCGGGCTACCCCGGGGCATCCGGTCGCGCCGGCCGCGGGGAGGGTGCATTTGCCGGCATCGAGACCGATATTCCTTGCGGTGGCTAGCCACCGAGCAGTTTCAGCACCATCTGCGGAGTCTGGTTGGCCAGTTGCAGCGCAGTGGTTCCGGAATTCACCAATACCTGGTTGCGCGTCAGTTCCGAGGTCTCGTAAGCGAAGTCCGCATCGCGGATGGCGGACTCGGCGGACATCAGGTTTTCCTGCGTGATGCCCAACTGATTCATGGTTGTCTGCAGGGTGTTCTTTTCGAACGCACCCAGCCGGCCGCGGATAACCGAAACCTGAGCGATGGCCTCGTCGATGATCTGCGAAGCCTGGGCGCTCTTGCCGGACACCAGCGAGTACTGCTCGCCGGTGACGATCTGTGAGAGATAGCCGATGGCGCCGTTCCCCAGGCGCGAGGGGGCTACCGATTGCACACCGATGTTAACCTGCAAGTTACTGTTTATATGTGCGCCAATCTGGAACAGGGCCCCGCCGTCAGTGATCGTGAAAGCGGTGGTGCCGGTGCCGAAGCTGTCGGCGAGGGACAGCTCGATATCCAAGGTGGAGGTCTTCAAGGTGAGCTTGTTGCCGTCGCCGATGCTCTGGGCGCCGTTGATGTTGGCGGTGGCGTCGCGACCGTAGGCACGCCCAGTCCCGACGGGAGCGCCGGAGAGGTCCTCCAGGGCGAAAGCGCCGCTACCCGGCAAGAGCTGCACGGAAACGAAGTTCTTGCTGCCGAGCTGGGCGCTCTTGAGCGTGAATCCGTCGCCCGGGTTGGACAGCGGGATGGCGCTGACGCCGGTGGCATCGCTGATCTGATTGATGGCTTCAGCGATCTTGGGGGCGGACGTGCCGGCGGCGAACGAGAGCGTCGTCGCCCCGGCGTTACCCTGGATTTCGATGGTTACGTCCTGGGACAGGGTGCCCCCATCGTAGACTAACTGGGCGAACTGCGCCGATTGTATGACCTGGACTTCAATCGGGATGAAGTCCCGCGTGCCGAAAAGCGCGCCATGCACGGCCAGGGCGTCGATATCACCGGGCACAACGCCGCTGGTGATGTAGTCCAGTGAGCCGTTGAGCAGGTGGCGGCCGGCAAACGTGGTGCTGTTGGCAATGCGTTCAATGCTGGCGATGGCGGAATCCACCTGGAGTTGGTTGGCCTTGATCTCCTCTTCGGAGAGGGCGCCCTTGTTGGCGGATTCGACGGTGAGTTGCTGGATATCGCGCAGCAGAGCGGCCACCTCATCCAGCGCGCCTTCAGTGGTGGAGATGATCAGGCTGGCGCGCTGCGTGTTGGAGATTGCCTGGGCAACGGCCCCGGTTTCACTGCGCAGCCGCTCGGAAACGATCAATCCGGCCGGATCGTCCTTGCCGTGGTTGATACGTAGCCCGGTGCTCAGACGCTCCAGGGTGCCGTTGAGCGTGCGATAAGATTGGTCAAGGTGTCTTTGGGCGATGACAGCCCCAACGTTCGTGTTAATACGAGCCATTAGCCATCCTCCTTGATAGGGTCGTGGCTGTAAAAGAAGCTATGCGGTCAGTCAGAAGGGAAAGACGGGTGATCGAAAGTCTGTCTACGTGGTTTTGCCATCCTTGCGCGGTGGACGCGTCGCACCGGCGACCTCGCCGGCCGCCGCGGCCGCACGCATGTTCTCGCGTTGAATAGCGTCGTAAACTTCCTTGCGATGAACGGGTATTTCGGCGGGGGCCACGATGCCCAAACGCACTTTGTCCCCCCGAATGTCGACGACCGTGATTTGTACGTTGTCCCCCACGATTATGGATTCGTCGCGTTGTCTGGAGAGCACTAACATCCGCGGCTCCTTCCTGGACGGTGCCGATTACTGATTCGCCAGCGAGCGCCAACGGCAGCGAAAGCACTCGCCGAGTGCTGGTGCTCCGGTCGGCAGCCCGGATCGACTTCGCCGCCCCCGGCCGCAGAAGCGGCCCGGCCAGCGCGAATCGACCCGGCGCGATTATAGCCGAACAGGCGTACACAACACCACTCCTATTCACTTACGCGGTCTTGGTCACCGGCAGCGGCTGAGGGATTCGGGTCAGCACGTGCCGGGTCCCATACTGCTTTTCCGACAGGACGAATTGCTTGCCCAGGAACGAATGGGCTCCGATAACCAGTGGGCCCAGCAGGTTACCGGTCAGACGATCGCCCACTTTGTTCACGATAATTAAAACTTGGCAGTTCTCGAGGTCTTTAAGCTCGAGCAACTCCAGATCATCGCTCCGGATCGGGACCTGGTAATCGGGGACGAAGGCCCGCGGGTCGCAGACGACAAACGCAATCGCGGGATCATCCAATGACTGCAACAGGAAGAATATGGGGTCGATTGAGGTCTGGATCAGAGCGTAACGCCGCAGTTGCGGAAACCCGAGCAAACCGTCCCTGAAAGTTATGATACGGTCGCCGTCCACTTCCAATGGTCCAAAGCGGGTCGTGTTGATGAGCATCCTTTTGCTCCTGCCGAGGCTCGTGTATCGAAAGCTGCCCGGCGGCGCCCAACCTGCACAGGTCGGTTAAGTTCCATCACCGCTGAGCGGGGCG
>JAAYXS010000513.1 GCA_012515775.1 Phycisphaerae bacterium | reverse complement strand
GCCGCCAGGATAGCGGCAGCGACAGAGCGAACTCGACCAGGCGATGATCGAGGAACGGCGAACGGCATTCGAGGCTGCACGCCATCGACGCTATGTCGACCTTTGTGAGCAGGTCGTACGGCAGGTACGTCTCGAAATCCGTGCGAATCGCGCGCGCGGCCGGCGGACCTGCGGTGTGGTTGTACTGCCCGTCAAACCAGCGGATCGGCTCGTCAAAGTCGAGTTGGGCGCGAAACTCGGGTCGATAGCCCGCAAGCAACATCGCGGGTGAGAAGATGTTGACCCAATCCAGATAACGAAGAGCCGGAGCCTGGGGAACAGCGCGGAGGAAGCGATAGAGCTGGCGTGTGCGCGTCTTTGGCTGGCCATGCGGGACGAGGGCGGCTAGCTTGGCCAGCCCGCGCCGCAGGAGGTGCGGCAGACGGTCCAGGCTGCCGGCGAGCTGCGCTGCGCGGTAGCGGTGGTAGCCGGCAAAACACTCGTCCCCGGCGTCGCCCGTCAGCGCCACCGTCACCGACTCGCGCGTCCAGCGTGACAAGTAGTATGTGGGAATGGCCGAGGAATCCGCGAATGGCTCGTCGTAATGCCACGCCATCGTGTCCAGTACTTCACGGGCCTGCGGCGTGACGGTGTACTCGTGATGTTCGGTGGCGAAGAGCTGCGCGATGCGCCGCGCGTACGGCGTCTCATCGTAGCGCGCATCGGCAAACCCGATGCTGAACGTACGCAGCGGACTAACGCCTAGCTTCCGCATCAGACCGACGACAATCGACGAGTCAATACCGCCTGACAGAAACGCGCCCAGCGGGACATCCGAGATCAGCCGGGCGGCCACGGCATCCGTCAACAACTCTCCCAGCCGAGCCTTGGCATCTTCGTAACTGCCGTCAAAAGGAGCCGGATCTGGCACGCGCCAGAAAGCCTGACCGCAGCAGTTGCGAGGGCGCGGCTCCTGCCGCGCCGGTGTTTGCGCCGCACCAGCCTCGAACGACTCGTAGTGGCCGGGCAGGACCTTCTTAAAACCGCTGTAAATGGAATGCGGCGCAGGAACGTACTGGAAAATCAGGTAACGATGCAGCGACTGCGGATCGAGCCGGCGCGGCATCTCGGGCAACGCCAGCAGTGCCTTGGCCTCGCTCGCGAAATACAAGCGCTCGCCGCAAACGGTGTACACCAACGGCTTCTTGCCCAGGCGATCGCGCGCGAGCAGTAGCCGGCCGCGCGACTGGTCCCAGATGGCGATGGCGAACATGCCGCTGAGGCGCTCGAAGCACGTCGGGCCATGCTGCTCGTACAAGTGGACGATCGTTTCGGTGTCGCTCTGAGTGGCAAACTCATGGCCGAGCGCCAGGAGCTCGGCGCGCAACTCGCGGTAGTTGTAAATCTCGCCGTTGAGCACGGTCCAGACCGTGCCGTCCTCGTTGCTTAACGGCTGTTTGCCGGTCTTGAGATCGATGATCGACAGGCGGCGGAACGCGAAGCCGCAACGGGCCTGCGGATCAAGGTAGAAGCCGGCGTCATCCGGGCCGCGATGCCGAACCTGATCGGCCATGGTGCGCAGCGCCGCGTCCTCGACGCGTGCCTCGGGCGACAGGCTCAGGATGCCGGCGATTCCACACATGGCGTCCCACGATAAGACGAGTCGGGCGGCGGTGCTACCGCGCTGCACCAGCTTGCGTTTGCCGCTGTCCGCGCCGGACCAGCCTGCGCCGTCTGCCGCGAATCGGCTGACAGCGCGGGCAGAAGTGCGTACCACGCTGGCCGACGCGTGCGTAGCGGATCGCCGCGCCGCAGCGCGGACAGCGCTGGCCCTTGCGGCCATAAACTGCCAGCCGGTGCTGCATGTCGCCGCCGGCGTAGGCGTGGTCGAAAGTGGTGCCCTGGTAGCGGATGGCCTCGCGCAGCACGGCGCGGATGGCGGCGTGCAGGGCGGCGATCTGGGGCGGACGGAGCGTGTCGGAGGCGGTCAGCGGGTGCAGGCCGGCGCGAAAGAGGGCTTCGTCGGTGTAAATGTTGCCCAGACCGGCGATGACGCGCTGGTCGAGCAGCAGCGGCTTGAGGCGGCGGCGATGCCGGCGCAGCAAGGCGGCCAGCTTGGCGACGGTGAAGGCGCGGCTGAGCGGCTCGACGCCCAGTTCGCCGGTCGCGGTGGCGAGATCCGGCGCGTATATGACGCGTCCGAACTTGCGTGGATCGCAGAACAGCAGCCGCTCTGAGTCTTCGAACGTCCAAATCGCCCGCAGGTGGCCCGGCTCGCACTCGCAGTTAGCGCCCCATTCGAAGCGCCCGCTCATCCGTAGGTGTACGAGCAGACAGCCCGGCGGATCGAGTTGGAAGACGATGAATTTTCCCCGGCGGGCAAGCCGCACGATGCGACGCCCAACGCAGCCCGCGCGAACGGCGGCGAGGCTGGGCGAAAGCTGCTTCTTCCAGCGGGTATCGAACCCGGTGATGCGCCGCCCTTCGAGCAGCGGCCGAAAGCGGCGAACAATAGTTTCGACTTCGGGAAGTTCAGGCACGCCGGGATTCTACGAGCCGGCGCGGCCGCCGGGCAACGGGTGAGGCGGGCGGGTGGGGACGAGGGACTGAAGTCGCGGCGTGTGGCGCGGGTGGCGGATCACGGGGGTGCCATGCCCAAGCTGTAAGCGCGGGCATGCCTCCGCCACAGTGGGCATTCCCGATTCCGGCTCGACACGAACCGGCTCTGGTATGCGTGATTGCCTTTTGGCGGTCGGCACGGGTCCGCGGCGGAGGAGCAATTCGCACCGGGCGGCCTGGTCTGGGCCAGGCGCCCGGTGCGGGTCATGAACAAGCAGCAGGGCGCGGCCTCGCCTGGAGCCTTCTACTGCTGGCAGCAAGACTCCCCGCTCGTCAGGCAGAGCACGAACGGGTCAATGTCGAAGACGTTAACCGAACCGTCGCAGTTCACGTCCCCGTTCATGTAGTTGCAAAACGGGAAGTTCTCCGCGTACTGCGTCTCGCTCGTCATCGCAAGGACAAACGGGTCGATGTCGAAGGTATTAACGGCGCCGTCGCAGTTCATATCCGCGAGGGCACTCGTAATCTTGAGGTCGCACAGCGTGGGCGTGCGGAATGTTTCCGGCGAAGGCAACTGCCCCGGCACGGTTCCCATGAAGCGCACGCGGACCTCGAGGAACCTGCCTGTGACCCCTTCGAACCACGTCCCATTGCCAACCTCGACGAAGTCGCCGTCGATCCACTCGGCTCTGCCGACCTGGACGTATGGCAGCGACGGCAGTTCGGTCATGACATCCGAGGCGCGGATTTCCACCGTTAGCGCCGTAAGTTCGGGTATCTCATCACCAGCGATGCAATTCTCACGATTCCAAACTGCCAGGTGCCAGGGCGCCCCGAACGCACCGCTGTCGTGAATTACGTTCCACGTGCCGGCGCCGGTGGAGTGCAGCGTAACGTCGCCAGTCATGTTGCTGAAGGAGTACGGCCCGCTGCCCGCGTCAGACTCTATGGTATCTACATGGCCGGTTGCGCTGACGCGCTTTGCGGTATCGCCGCCTTCGCACGTCGTCCAGACATAGTCGGCCCTGTCCACGGCCACGCCGGTTGGGTGCTCGGTATCGGCGGCATACTGTCCTCCGAGTGGATAATTCTGCACGTACCCGCCGACGAGCTTACTGATGTAGTGCCTGCCCTGGTGCCGCCCGGTTTTCACAACCCAGACGCTGTTGTCCGCGAGCCTCACTGCCACGCCCTTCGGCCCGTATCCGTGGCCGCCGGCGTGGTCCTCCGTGTCAAAAGTACCGTCGGGATAGAACTTCCGCAGTGTCCCTGCATCATGCTGGGCAACCCAAACATTGCCGTCGCGATCCATGCCAATGCCGTAGCTGCGCAACGCCTCAGAGTCGTAGGCCGCCGGCTCGTCCAGATCGTAGCGCAGTACGTACCCTGTCGGCGTGCCGTAGTTGTTGCTGGTGGACCAGATCACCCGCCTCAGACCCTCAGGCGATGGATAGAGCGCAAAAAGCCCGCCGTAGCCGCCCAATTCCGGTTCAAAGGCCGGTGTGACCGTATCGGCAGCCGTGTCTAGGAAATCAAACTCTCGGTCAAGCTGGCTGCCTGTCCACACGTTGTTATCGCGGTCCACTGCCAGGAAGCGAGTGCCTTCGGCCCGCACGCGTTCGTATTGGCAGATACACTCGTCGTCCGCCAGGTACAGGTGGGCTGGCTCGCGCGCGGCGCCCTCCGGCGCCATCCACGGCAACTGGTGGTTGTAGCCGCGCGACGTGCGAATCAGCCCGTCGCCGTCACGGTCGCAGCAGGTATTGTAAATGAACGGCGGCTTGAGATAGTCCCCGTTCTCATCCTCGACGCCGTACCGGTCACAGCGTGTGCCGCCGATGACCAGGCCAATCTTGGTTACTGAGCCGCCGCCATTCGCGTGGTCGGCCCGATTGGCGATCCACAGATTTCCGTCCAGGTCAACCGCCGTGCGAGATGGATCTCCAGTGCCGCCGGGCGAAGTATAATAGTCGCCCACGATGTTG
>JAAYXS010000512.1 GCA_012515775.1 Phycisphaerae bacterium | reverse complement strand
GACAGGGTGAGCAGGGCGGTGCCCCCGCTGACGTTCATGGTGGGGGACGCGATAATCTGGCCGATCTGAACCAGGCGGTCGGAGATGACCCCCGAAATCGGCGCATAGACCTGCGTTTCGCTGAGCCGCTGGCGCGCCTCGTCGAGCGCGATCGAGTATTTCTGCACCTCGGCCTCGGCCAGACGGATGTCCTGGCGGGTCAATTCGAGGCGGGCCTGTTCGGTGGCGATTTTGTCGAGGCCGACCCGGGCCCGGCGGGTTTCGCTTTCCGCCTTCACCGCGGAGGCTTCAGCGCTCACGACTTCCTCGGGGCTCGCGTATTCCTTTTCGAGCAGCGCGGCCATCCGCTTTGCCTTTTCGCGCAGGTCTTTCTCGGAGGCCTGGGCCGCCACGAGTGCGGCCTGGGCTTCCTGGCGGGAGTTGACGATCTCCATTTCCGCGACGGCAAGCGACTGGCGCGCCTGGGCCAGTTTCGCCTCGGCGGTCTCCAGCTGCACCTCCGCCTGCCTCACGTTGCGTTCCTCGTCCACGGGATCCAGTTTGAGCAACAGGGCGCCTTGTTCCACGCGGTCGCTGATGTCATACGGCAACTCGACAATCGTGCCGCTTGCCTTGCATTTGATTTCGATGTCGCGATTGGATTCCACGTAGCCCGAGCAGGAGACCTCCTCGCGGATGACGCCCCGGGTCACGGTGGCCGGGTTATACACCGGGCCCGTGTTGGCCGAAGCGGCCGCCGCGTCTGAGCGTAATCGCAGCGCGAACACGCCACCGGCGATCAGCAGCGCCAGAACCGCGATGATTGCCCACTTCTTCATGATTCCTTCTCCTCTTCGATTTCGAGCGCGACTCCGCGCCGCGTCAGCAGGGTGCCTTCCCTGGCAAAGAGCGCTGTCAGCGCCTGGAGGTAGTGCACGCGCGCCGCAACTTCGTCGACCCTGGCCTGAATGTAATCGCGGCGTACCTGCATCACGTCGAAGTTGGTGGAGCGGCCCAGGCGGAACTGCTCGGTTTCGACGGCCAGTTCCTCTTCCCGCATAGCCACTTCCTGCTGCGACGCCGTGATTTGCTCGCGCTGCCGGTCAAGTTCGACGAGGGCCTTGCGGATGTCCGTCTCCACCAGCTGCTCGAGATTCCGCACGGCGGCAGCGGCCTGGTCCCGGGCATACAGGGCGCTGCGGTGGCGCGCCTTTTCCGCCCGGTTGCCGAGGGTCATGTTGAAGTTTAGACCGACGGCCACCTGATCGAAGGTGTCCTCATAGAGGTGGTCGTTCCACGCGCCGGGAGTGGCGCCCGTGCTGTAGGTCCCGTAGGAGACGAATGCGTCCAGGCGGGGCAACAGGCCATTCTTCGTTTCGACCACATCCAGCGTACCGTTTTCGACGTCCAGCCTGGCCTGCGCAAGGTCGGGCCGGAACTGAGAGGCCAGCGCGAGCGAGGTGTCGAGTGACCACGACACGGCGTCGAGATCGGGCAGAGGCAGCGGGATGAGGCTGAGGTCCGCGGGGGCCTGGCTCTCGGGATTCATCAGTCGCCACAGCTCGATGGCGCTGTTGTGAAGGTCAGCTTGCGCGCTGATGAGCGCGGCTTTCTGTGAAGCGACCTCGGCTTCGGCGGAAATACGATCGCTCCCGGGCAGTTTACCGACCTCAATGTGCGCTTCGTTGAGAGCGAGCTGCTCCTGGGCGAGCTGGAGCGAGAACTGGCGAATCCGGAGCGTTTCCCGGGCAAGGGCCAGATCCCAGTAACTGTTTTCGACTCCCTCGGCGAGGGTCAGGGCATAGTCGCGAAACGCCAGATCGCCGATGGCGGCGTTGTTGCGCGCCTTGCGCAGGCCCACCAGGTTCACGTCGGGGCCGAAGCCGCGCAGCAGCGCCTGGGTCAGGGCAATGTTCCAGGTGCCGGTGTAATCCGTTCCGGACCCGAGCAGCGCGGTGCGCTGGTAGTTTCCCGTAAGCGACAGGGTGGTGCCGGTAGGAAGCGGCTGGGCCAGTTCCACCGACGTGCCGAACCCTTCCGTCGTGCTCACTTCGATGTCGGGTCTCTGGACGATTTCCCGGATCGTCTCGGCCGCTTCAAGGAACTCCCTGATGTCTGCCAGTTGCTGGATGACGGCGTTGTCGGACGTACCGGCGGCTGAACCCATGCCGAAACCGCTGCCTGCGCCGGCGTCCATGGAGGGACGGTCCTGGTCGCTGTATTCCCCCGTCACCGAGATGCTGGGGTCAAACGCCGCCCGGGCCTCCGCGATGGCCTGGCGGATGATCTCCGGCGCATACTCGCGTACCTCCAGTTCCCGATTCCGGAGGAAGGCCGTGCGCAACGCGGCGTCGAGCGTCAACGGGGCCGCCCCGGACGCGTCTCCGTCCTCGGGCACGCCCTCGGGGGCGCCGGCCGCGGGCCGTGGGCCATCCGGCTCAGGCGTGCTCGCCGCATTTTCGAGCGCCTCGGGAACCACCCTGGGCGGACGGGTATTATCGGGGGTCCATTGAGGATGGTACGAAACGCACCCGCAAACAAACGCCAACAGGAGCGCGCCGCAGCCCAACGGCCCCGTCAGAAAGCGGCCCGCGTGGCCGGGCGGTGCGATTCTTGTGGAGGTTCTGGTGTACATGACTTACCTCTTGACTGATTCTGCGAACGGAGCGGATGATTCTGGCGGTGGAATGGCATCCAGCGGCACGCAAACAGGACTGACCTTTCTTGTATAGTGTGCCGGAGAATCGGGTTTGTTACGCCCCGGCCGCGCGATGAGTTTCTGCGTACCTCCGGGCGCCCCGGGCCCGGGACTGTAACAAACCGGGCCGTGCCCGACACCGTCCATGGTGAGCGCAGTCTGAGACGGGCAAGCTCCGGAAGTCCGAGTATTTGGTGAGTTGCGAGCCGCGAATAACACCAGGGGAGTTTCCCGCGTGCCTGAGACTTCGAGAGACGCCGACCGGCGCGATATCCGGGCTGCGCTTGAGGGCGACGAGGCGGCCTGTGCGCGTCTTGTTGAACGGTATCAGGCGGAGGTCTTTCGATGGATGTGGCGGTTTTCGCGGGATCGTCAGATCGTGGATGAGCTGGTGCAAGATGTGTTTGTCGAGATGTTCGGCAGCCTGCGGGGTTACGCGGAGCGGGGTTCGTTTGACCACTGGCTGCGCATCATTGCGACGCGCACAGGCTACCGCTACTGGCGGCAGCGCAAACGCGAGCGGGAACGCTTTGAGCCCTTGACGCCCGCGCTTCAGGCGGTGCTGGAGAGTCCCCGGGATGCCGCGCCCTCCGATGCCGCGGAATGCCTGTATCACATGCTCGAAAGCCTTCCGCCAAAGGACCGTCTTGCCCTGACATTGCACTATTTTGACGATCTCGATACGCTTGAGATAGCCCGGCAACTCGGATGGAGCCATACCTTGACACGGGTTCGGATGCACCGGGCGCGAGCACGTCTGAAGAAGGCACTCCATTCGCTTGAGGCAGAGAGGTGACCGCCATGAACGTGCCACTGGAATCCCTGGACGAGCTTGCCCGCCGGGCGCGGGAAGAACAGACCGAAGCCGGAGATGTCCGCGATGCCGTGCTGAATCGCCTCCGAACGGAACCGGCCCCGCCGTACAGGGATGCGCCGTTGCTGGTGTTTACGGCGGCATATGCCGCGGCGTCGATAACGATGTGCGCCGTGGCGGTGCGCCTCTCGCTCGGGGCCACGGACCCTCTGGAACCGCTGTTCGCACTGGCGCAGACATTTACCCTATAGGAAGCTGGCAAAATGACCACAAGCGCGGGCAAGGGACACGATGGACGCCGGGCATTCTGGTGGCGCGCATTCGTCATGATCACGCTGGCGTTCCTGAGCGGCATGGCCGCAGGCGGGGCCGCGGCGGCCATCTGTTTTCTTTCGGCCGGCTTCCGTTTCCCCGAGGGGGCGCGCATGGACCCCGTTTCGGTGATGGACTTCCTGCGCGAAGACTTGAACCTCTCCCCTGAAAAGGAAGATGCGGTTCGAGCCATCTTGCGCAACCACCATGCGCAGTTCATGGCCTACCGGCGCGAGACCATGCCGCGAATGCAGGCCCTGTTTGACCAGTTGCGCGACGACATCGCGGCGGAGCTGACACCCGAACAGGCCGCGCTGTGGCGGCAACGGTTCGAGACCTCGCGGCGGCGCTCCTTTCCCATTGGGAAGATGATCTGGCTGGCGG
Organism: Phycisphaerae bacterium; assembly: GCA_012515775.1. GTDB lineage: Bacteria > Planctomycetota > Phycisphaerae > UBA1845 > Fen-1342 > JAAYXS01. The sequence continues at coordinate 19 of JAAYXS010000512.1, read as the reverse complement.
ATATGAACAACGACCGGCT
>JAAYXS010000511.1 GCA_012515775.1 Phycisphaerae bacterium | reverse complement strand
CATCGTCGGTTGTCGCGACGGGACAAGCGGTCAATGCCGCCAGGGCGGCCGCAGAGATCAGCACAGTCCCGGCGCGGAACACTCTGCTTCTCATAGCGTGTCTCCATAGAAGGCCCGAATGCGTAATCAGGATAATTGTAGTCGTCCGACTGATTGTCTCTCGATTGTGAGAACGAATTTAGGGCATTCGGGTTCGTAATTGGAGAGATGCAGAGACTGTGTGGCAGGCGACTCGGCCACAGACCCCCGAGTTGGGTCACAGCAGGCGATGAAGGGGCGATTGCGTGTGCCGGAACGGCCTGCCGGCGCTTTTAACACGCGCCCGCGTGCTACCGGGCGCGCTTACGCGTCGGCGGCGACTTACAGATTGTCGTTCACGTTGTCGTCAACGTTGTCGTTGAAGTTCACATTACCGTCGATATTGTCGTTCAGATTATCGAAGGCATTATCGTTGAAATTGTCGACAATGTTGTCGTTCACGTTGTCAACGAAATTGTCGTTCTGATTTATGTTTTCGACCACGTTGTCGTTGACGTTGAGGATATTGTCGTTCGCGTTGTTAACGTTGACGTTGGCATTGTTCACGTTGGCGTTGGCGTTACCGTTCTCATTATTGACATTGCAGGGACAGTTGAGCAAGTCGCAGAGAAGCGGACATCCCCCTAACGTCATAGACAGGCCTGCGCCCATCAGCACAATGCACGAAGCCCGCACATAGCGCTTCATACCCGGCTCCCATTGAAAGTGTACGTAAACAGACCCGACGCACTCTATCGAACGGATTTTAGCGTAAGCCCGTTGCCCACAATTTGAATTCCAGGTTAGCCCCCAGGCGCCCGGTTCGGGCCGCACCGCACGCCCAGCGCGCCGCTCCGCCCGCCGACCCCTTCCGACCGCCCGCGTACAGCGGCCTTTCCTCCGACCCGGCGCCGGCGCACAATATCGTCCATGACGCGGATGATCTCTGTCCGAGTGCTGGTGATCGACGACGAGGAAGCGATCTGTCGAAAAACCGCGGCCTGGCTGACTGAGGCTGGCTTCGATGTCGCCACCTTCACCGACCCCGCTCAAGGTTTGGCTTACGCCGAAAAAAGCGACATACAGCTCGCGCTGGTCGACCTCCGTCTGGCGGATTGGAACGGCGCGGAGCTCGTCGCGGCCGTGCAACGCGCCGCCCCGCAAGCGCGCATCGTGGCGCTGGCGGCCTTTCCCGAGGTTCCACAGGTGCTGGCAGCGGTACGGGCCGGCGCCCGCGATGTGCTTGAAAAACCGCTCGCGGCGGCCACGCTGCTGGCCGCCCTCGAACGCCAACTCGCCGAAAGCGGCCTGGGCATACGCTCCGAAGCCGAGTTTAACCGCCGCCTGGGGACGCGCATTCGCGCGGCGCGGGCCGCGACCAACTTGACGCTCAACGACGTCGCCGCGAGTTGTAATCTCAGCGCTGCACAGCTTTCACAGATAGAGCTCGGCAAAACCGGCACCTCGGCCTGGACCCTGGCGCGAGTGGCCAGCGCTCTGCGGACGTCGCCGGCCGCCCTGCTGGAAGGAATCTGATAGGCGTACAACCGTGCCGACTGCTACGCTCTTAGCGGTGCCGATTACGGCGGCCAGCCCGCCCCTGCTGGAGCAGGCTCGTTCCGCCAAGGCCGCCGGTGCGGACCTATTGGAGTTGCGCGCGGATTTCATCGACAATCTGCCGGCCCTGGAACATTTCCTCGCCCAGCCCCGGGAACTGCCAGTCATTTTGACTCTGCGATCGGCCGCAGAAGGCGGTAAATGCTGCGCGAGCGACGCCGAACGTGCGGCGCTCTTCCAGCGACTAGCGGCCCTCGCCCCGGACTACGTGGATATTGAGTTTGCCGCATGGCGGCGCTCGCCCGAGCTGCAGGCCGCCGTCCGCGGCATGTCGCGCCTCCCGCGCCGCGCCGGGCCGCCCGAAACGCGCGATGCTCCGCCCCCGCGCCTCATTCTGTCACAACATGACCTGCACGGCACGCCCGCGGCCCTCCGCCAAGCGCTGGAGCCCCTGCTGGCTTCACCGGCCGACGTGGTCAAGGCCGTCTTCGCCGCGCACGGCGCGCTGGATGCATGTCGCGTGCTGGCGCAGCTTCAAAAGTGGTCGCACGCTCGAAAGCTGATCATGCTGGCAACTGAGTCGGCCGGGCTGATTACTCGTGTTCTGGCCCGCAAATTCAACGCCTTCGCTATCTTCGCCGCCCTCGATTCGGCCCGCCAAACGGCGCCCGGCCAGCCCACGCTGCGTGAACTGGTCGAAGTCTACCGCTGGAACGAGATCGGCCCGTCGACAACGGTACTCGGCGTAGTCGGCTGGCCGGTGAGCCATTCCCGCAGCCCGGCCATTCATAACGCCGCGATGCGCGCGGCGGGGATCAACGGTGTGTACGCGCCGCTGCCCGTGGCGCCGACGTATGCCGCCTTTGCGGCATTTATGGACTACATAACGCAAAACCCGCACTTGCACGTAAGCGGTTTGAGCGTCACGATCCCGCACAAGGAACACGCCGCGCGTTGGCTGACGGAGCACGCTTTTCCGTTGAGCGACGTCGCGCAGCGTGTGGGCGCGGTGAACACGCTGACGCGCACCGGACCGGCCGACTGGCGCGGTGACAACACCGATTGCGCCGGCTTTCTGGCAGCCCTCGCCCTGGTCCCCGAAAGCGGCCGAGAAAAAACCGCGGCCGTCTTGGGGGCCGGTGGAGCAGCCCGGGCCGCCGTCTGCGCCCTGCTCTTACGCGGCTACAACGTCACCGTCTTCAACCGCACTGAGGCCCGTTCGGCCGCACTGGCAAACGAGCTCGGCTGCAGCGCACAACCCTGGGCAAAACGCCTGCACACTCCTGTAGACGTGATCGTGAACTGCACCGCCGTCGGCATGGCGCCGACGGAGAACGAGTCGCCGCTGCCGGCCGCCGCCTTGCGTTCAAAACCGCCGGCGACTGTCATCGACGCCGTCTATAACCCCGCGGAAACGCGCCTTTTGCGCGAAGCGCGCCAGCACGGCTGCCGCATTGTCAGCGGCACGGAAATATTTCTCGCCCAAGCGGCCGCACAGTTTGAAACCTGGCATAAAACAACCGCCCCGCTGGACGTCATGCGCCAGATAATGAGCGGCAAGATTGTGCCCCGGTAAGTAGTGGACAATACAACGGAACACTCCGGGATGCGCTAACCACTGTGCGTGCGTAACTGACCAGTGTGCGCGTGGAGACTGCGCCCGAACAAGGCGTAGCCCCAATCACCCCCCGCCCACACTTCAGGCCGATTCTTTCCGCAGCCGCCCTGGCGCCAGCAGATCCAACTCGCCGCGGACCACCTGTGGCGTCACTTTGTAGGTGCCGCCCGGTTTGAGGTCGGCCAGGTCGAACATGTAGTCCAGCATGAAGCGTTCGAGGACCGAGCGCAGCGCCCGCGCGCCCGTATCGCGTTCCATAGCCTGCGCCGCAATCTCCTCCAGCGCCTCGTCCGTAAACTGCAGGACGGCATTGTCCATTTCGAAGAGCTTCTGGTATTGCTTGACCAGCGCGTTGCGCGGCTCAGTCAGGATTTGCACCAGCGCGCTCTTGTCCAGCGGCTCCAGCGTACAGGTGACCGGCAGGCGCCCCACGAATTCGGGAATCATACCGAACTCGATCAGGTCATCCGGCGTGACTTGCTCCAGGATGCGCCCCAGGTCGCGCTGTTCGTCCGCCTGCCCCTGCAAACTCGAAAAACCGATCGTCTTGCGGCCAAGCCGCTTGCGGATAATTTTGTCCAGGCCGACGAACGTGCCGCCGCAGATGAACAGCACGTTGGTCGTATCCATCTGGATGTACTGCTGCTCGGGGTGTTTCCGCCCGCCCTGCGGCGGAATGTTGCTGATCGTGCCTTCCAGCATTTTCAGCAGCGCTTGCTGGACGCCCTCGCCCGATACGTCGCGCGTAATGGAAACGTTGTTCCACGTCTTGCCGATCTTGTCGATCTCGTCGATGTAGATGATGCCGCGCTGCGCCGCTTCAAGATCGTAATCCGCGTTCTGCAGCAGCTTCAGCAGCACGTTCTCCACGTCTTCGCCCACGTACCCGGCTTCGGTGAGCGTCGTGGCATCGCCGATCGCAAACGGCACGTTCAGCACGCGCGCCAGCGTGCGCGCCAAGAGCGTCTTGCCGGAACCCGTCGGACCGATCAGCAGAATATTGCTCTTCTCGATCTCGATGTCATCCGGGTCCATCGTCTCGGCGTGCGCCAGCCGCTTGTAGTGGTTGTGCACGGCCACGGACAGCGTGCGCTTGGCCATAGCCTGCCCAATCACATATTGGTTCAAGTACTCGTAAATCTCGCGCGGTTTGGGAATCGACTTCAGCGGGGCGCGCGAGCGGCCCGCCCGGCGACGCTCTTCGCGAACCAGGTTGTAGCACAGCTCGATGCACGACCCGCAGATGAAAACGTCGTTCGCGCCTTCAACCATCGGCGCGGCGTCGCGGTGGCTCTTGCCGCAAAAGCTGCACATGTTTCCGCGCCGCCCACGCGAACCGGTAGTACCCCTGGTACCGCTCATTGATCATCCTATCTGTGCACAAACCGGGCCCTTTCCCGGCCTGCACCTTCAAGGTCCCCGGAACATGAGTTTATTTTAACCGCTGCCCCCGCCGGTTCAAATAACTGCGCCGCGCCCCGATCCGCGCACGCTCGAAAACGGCCTATTTGCCGGGCCGCTTATCGCCGGCGCTCGACGACCGCGCTGCGGCCCGGCCAAGCACCTGACCCCGCAACGCCTCGAATTCCTGATCACTGATCTCGTGACGGGCCCACATTTCCCGCAACTCTTGAAGCGTAAACGGCTCCCGCTGGTCATCCTGACGTGACCACCGCCGCACCTTCAGAGCCACCCACGCCCCACCGATCCCCGCCACCGCCACCACCATGACCAGTAGGGATACTACCAGTGCATCCGTCATACAGTTGCCGGCAAGTTCAGGCTCAACGCGCTGGCGGGACCTAACTCTTGAGCAGGTCTAAAGTCACGGACCCAGACCTTCCTCTTCCACGAACCCAGCGATCTGTTGATGGACCAGAGGGGTGTTATATACGACGATGAGCCCGTTGAACGGGTTGATCGTTCCCTTCCCGCCATTGTCCTCCCAGGAGTCAGGGGATATCGTCGTCTTAATAATCCTCAATATCTTCTGCATCTCCGGCCCTTCATCGCCGGTCAATCCCGCACCACCCCCCACGTTACCAGTG